>JBFGAO010000012.1:0-11710 GCA_041568095.1 Steroidobacteraceae bacterium
ACGCCGCCGAGGTCGAGGAGGCGCTGCAGGCCTCCGCCGGCTGGCGGCTGTGGAGCGCGATGAACCGCTCCGCGCAGGAGATGATCTGGGTCGCTGCGGGCGAGCCGGTGGTCCGCGAGTCGGCACGCCTCGGGGCGGCGGCCGCGCGCCTGGCCGCGGCGCCGGATCGTCGCGGCGCACTGCACCTCAACCCGGCCTTCGAGCCGCCGCAGGAGATTGCAGGCCGCGACATCCACCTGCAGCCGGGCGGCTATGCACTGGACCGCGGGCCGCAGGACGTGGTCGCCGGCGCGCTGTACGAGAACGGCGGCAACATCTATTCCTTCGGCCAGGGCGTCGGCCGCTCGGACAGCAAGGCTGGTGCGGTGATCCGTTACCTCGAGCAGCTGCGGCCGGACTTCCGGCCGGGCCGCATGCTCGAGATCGGCTGCTCGGCCGGCGCTGCCGCCTGCGGCTACGCGGCGCAGTTCGACGGGACCGAGGTGCACGCGGTCGACATCGGCGCCGGCATGCTGCGCTATGCCCATGCGCGCGCCGAGTCGATCGGCGTGCCCGTGATCTTCCACCAGATGAGCGGCACGGAATTGCGCTTCCCGGACGGCCACTTCGACCTTGTCGTCTCCAACAACCTGCTGCACGAGATCGGCCGCGACAACCGGCGCCGGATGATGCGCGAGGCCTGGCGCGTCGTCGCGCCGGGCGGGATCGTGGTCCACCAGGACGTGCCGATCCGCGCTGCGCCGACGCTGTTCCACCGGATCGAGCGAGGCTGGGACGAGAAGTTCAACGGCGAGGCCTTCTGGAACATCTACGCCGGCGACGACCTGGCGGCCGACATGCGCGCGGCCGGGTTCGCGCCGGACAGCGTCCGCGAGGAGCGGATCGAGAAGATCTCGGGCGCGGGCGGCTGGTACCTGCTGGCCGGCGAGCGGACCGGCTGAGGCACGGTGGGCTGCGGGCCGATGCGGTCGCTGCTGCTGCTGTCGCTGCTGGCCTGCGCCGCGGCATCGGCTGTGGCTGCCCCGGCCGGCACGCTGCGCGTCGGCATCAACGGCTTCCCGGCCAGCCTCGGCAACCCGTTCCGCGGCAACGGCCGCCCCGGGACACTGGTCTGGTATGCCTTGTTCGACGGGCTGACGCAGCTCGACGAGCAGGGCCGGCTGCAGCCTGCGCTGGCGACATCCTGGCAGGCGGTCGAGCCGACGCGCTGGCGCTTCGCGCTGCGCCCCGGCGTCCGCTATGCCAATGGCGAGCCCTTCGACGCGGCGGCGGCGGTGCGCGTGTTCGGCTGGCTGGTCTCGCCCGAGGGACGTGCCACCGTGATCGGCAACGAGTTGCGCGGGCTGGTCGCGGCACGGGCGGCGGCACCGTTGCTGCTGGAGCTGGAGACGCGCGAGCCAGACCCGATCCTGCCGAAGCGGCTGGTCGGCGCGCTGATGGTCGAGCCCGGCGCCTGGGCGGCGCTGGGCCCGGATGGCTTTGCGGCGCAGCCGGTCGGCACCGGGCCCTTCGTGCTCGAGCGCTGGGACCAGCGCAAGCGGCGCGCGCATGCGCGGCTGAACCCGCATCGCTGGCGCGAGCCTGCGGTCGCCGCGCTCGAGTTCGTCGAATTGCCGGATGCCGCGGTGCGGACCCAGGCGCTGCTGTCGCAGGACGTCGACCTCGCGTCGGTCGAGCTCGAGGAGCTGGACCGGCTCGAGGACCGCGGCTATCCGGTCGTCGTCGCGCCGTCCATGTCGGTGATGTCCATCGCCTTCATTACCGAGCGCGACGGGGACCTGCCGCTGAAGGACCCGCGCGTGCGCCAGGCGCTGAACTACGCGGTCGACCGCGCGACGATCGCGCGGACGCTGCTGCGCGGCTACGGGCGCCCGACCGGGCAGCCGGCGCCGTCGGGGGCCTTCGGCTACGACCCGGAACTGGCGCCGTATCCCTCCGACCCGGCGCGCGCGCGGCAGCTGCTGGCCGAGGCCGGCTGGGGCGACGGCTTCCCGCTGACCGTCGAAGTGATCACGAACGCCTTTCCCGCCGACGGGCTCATCTACCAGGCCACGGCCCACTACCTGCGCCAGGTCGGCATCGACGCGACGCTGCGCGTGATCACCTTTCCGCAGTACCTGCGCCACCTGCAGCGCAACAGCTTCGGCGGTGACGCTTTCGGCTCGATGTGGAACAGCGCACCCTACAACGACGTGACCCGGCCGATGGAGTCGGTGTCCTGCAGGCGCCCGCGGCCCTTCTTCTGCGACCGCGCGCTGGCCGAGCAGCTGGATGCCGCCGCCAGGATCGCCGACGAGGACGAGCGCCTCGCCGCGATTCGCCGGGTCTCGCGCGCCTACCACGAGGCCGCGCCTGCGCTGTTTCTCGTCGAGCAGGTCGACCTCTACTCGCACCAGCCGGGCCTGTCCGGCGTCAAGATCCGCAACCGCGTGCCGGTCTACGAGGCGATCCGCCTCCCGGGCCACTGAAGGAGAAGACCGTGAAAGCCTCCGACGCCATCGTCGAACTGGTCCGCCTCGGGCGCGGCGAGCGCCGCTACAGCCTGGAGGATCGCGAGACCGAGGAAGTGCTGAACATCGCGCTGGCGCTGCTGGTCGAGCTGACGGTGGCGCTGGAACGCATCGACCGGCTGGAACGGCTGCTCGCCGAGCGCACGGGCCTGCCGCTCGAGGAACTGCGGTCGCTGGACTACGCGGAGGGCCCGGCCGCCGACGAGCGGCGCGAGGCCACCGATGCGCTGCTCGCGCGCGTGCTGCGTATCCGCCTCGACCCGCGCGCCGCTGCCGCGGAGGCGGTCAGGGACTGAGCGAGCCGGCCTCGGCCAGCCGCTGCCGCCAGCCGCGGATGCCGGGCGCACCCGGTTCCAGCCAGTCGCCGTGGCCGGCGAGCTCCAGCAGGCGCCCGGCCAGGCAGAAATTGCTGCTCAGCAGCGGCCGGTCACCGCCGTGGTCGCGCAGCACCGCGAGGCTCGGCAGGCCCGTGCCCGTCACCAGCACCGCGTCGACGCCCGCGGCCGGCACCCGATCCAGCGCCGGGCCGAGGCTGCCGCTGTCCAGTTCGTAGATCGTTCGCGTATCGGCGCTGCGCGTCGCGATCCTCGCGGCGTGGACCACCTCGAAGCCGGCCGCCGTCCAGTAGCGGCCGGCCGCCTCGACGACGGCCTCGGGGTAGGGCGCGAGCAGCGCGAGGCGCCGGGCGCCGCAGCGCTCCAGCGCCCAGCGGATCGCGCGCGTGGCCGACTCGACCGGGTAACCGCGTCGCCCGGCAGCCTCCGCCAGCAGCCGCTGCTCCTCGGCGGCCCCGAGCAGGTAGGACGAGGCCGTGCAGGCGAAGCCGAATGCGTCGGGCCGCAGGCTGTCGTAGGCGGCCAGGTAGTCGTCGAGGCGCAGCAGGTAGTCGCGCAGACGGGCAGCCGGATCGGCCGCATCGCTGGTCAGCCGCGTGACGTGCAGCGAGCAGGCGCGCGGCAGCAGGATGCCGAACTCGGCCTCGACGGTGGGGTTGGCCTGCGGCGTGCCGACGCCGATGCGCGCGAGGCGGCCGTAGTCGCGTTGCGCGCTGCCGCTCATGCCTGCGCCGCGGCGCGCCGCAGCCCCTCGATCATCGACGAGCGCAGCAGGTAGGGCAGGGCCAGCGCCGGGTCCGACGCGGTCCGCTGCATGTCGGAGAACAGTGCGCGCCGCCGTTCCCGGTCCCGCTCCTGCATCCGCGCACGGTTGCGGTCCGCCTGCACGAGGATCTCGTCGGCGGCGACCGGCCGCCGCTGGCGCGTGTAGCGGTCGAGCTCGTCGAGGCCCGCGCCCTGCCAGATCGCGCGGATGCGTTCGGTCAGCGCATAGGCGTCGTGGATGCCGCCGTTCATGCCCATGCCGCCGCTGGGGCTGTTGACGTGCGCGGCGTCGCCGGCCAGCACGACGCGGCCGGCGCGGTAGTCGCCGACGATGCGCATGTGCAGCCGGTAGGGCCGCAGCTCGAGCACGCGGTAGGGCTCGGGCCGCGGCACGATCCGCTGCAGCTTGCGCTCGATGCTGTCCGGCCGGATCGCGTCGTCGATGGACTCGCCGGCGTCCGGGTACAGGCTGCAGCGCCAGACGGACGGCAGCCGCAGCAGGCTGAAGGTGCCCTGCTCGGTCCAGACATAGTTGACGTTGGACAACCCCGGCAGGTGCTGCTCGAACGGGAAGTCCGTCGTCGCGAGGATGGTCGTCTCGGGATAGGTCCTGCCGTCGAAGCCGATGCCGACGGCCTCGCGGACGAAACTGCGCGCGCCGTCGGCGCCGACCAGCAACCGGCCCCGGTACCGGCGCAGGCCCGCGGCGGTCGCGGCCTCGACCGAAACCCCGTCCGCGTCCTGGGCCAGGCCGCAGACGCGCGTGTCCCACTCGAGCTGGACCCGCTGCGACCCGGCCAGCCGCGCGACCAGCAGCTCGCAGAGCCGGAACTGCTCGCACTGCAGCCGGTAGGGATGACGCGTGTGCCCGGCCAGCAGGCCGAGCTCGAACTCGGCCCGCTCGTGGGTCTCGTGCATGCGCAGTTGCCAGCTCGGACAGATCCGGCCCATCTCGATCAGCGGCGCGGCAAGCCCGTAATCGTCGAGCATGTCCAGCGTCGGCGGGTGGAATGTTGACGCGCGCAGGTCGCGCTGCACGCCGGGCGAGGCCTCGAGCACGGTGCAGGGGATGCCGAAGCTGTCGAGCCGCAGCGCCGTGACGAGCCCCACCGGGCCGGCGCCGACGATCAGCACGCGCTCTTCCGTGTCAGCCAAGGGCGTCGCTCGCTGGGCCGAGGATCCGGCCGGGGCTCACCCTACCTTCGGGGCAGGGGCTTGGCTAGACTGGCCCGCATGTCCGCCGCTGCCGATGTTCCCGTGCCTCCGCGCGTCGTCGGGCGTGTCCCGAGCCTGATCGACGGCCGGCATGCGCCGGTCCGCGCCGGCGCGCAGGAACTGCCGGTCATCAACCCCGCGACCGAGCAGGAAATCAGCCGGCTCGTCGAAGCCGATGCCGCGGACGTGGACGCGGCCGTCACCGCCGCCCGGCAGGCCTTCGACCGCGGTCCCTGGCCGCGGATGCCGCTCGACGAGCGCAAGGACCTGCTGTACCGGATCCGCGACCGGATGCGCGAGCATGCTGCCGAACTGGCCTTCCTCGAGACCAGTGCCGCCGGCCTGCCGATGCGCCGCGTCCGCGAGCAGCTCGACCGTGCCGCACGCAACTTCGAGTTCTTCGCCGAGGTCGCGAGCACGGCTTCGGGCCAGGCCTATACCGGTAACCGCGGCTACCTGACCTACGTGACGCGCGAGCCCAAGGGTGTCGGCGCGCTGATTGCGCCATGGAACGCGCCGGTTGCGCTGGCCTCGATGCGGGTCGCGAGCTGCATCGCCTTCGGCAACACCTGCGTGCTGAAGCCCTCCGAGTACACGCCGCTGTCGATGCTCAGGATGGTGGAGCTGTTCCACGAGGCCGGGCTGCCGCCGGGCGTCGTCAACCTCGTCAACGGGCGCGGGACCGTGACCGGGGCTGCGCTGGTCGCGCACCCGGGCATCGACATGGTGGCCTTTACCGGCGGCACGCGCACCGGGGCAGCGATCATGGGCGAGGCCGGACGGCGGCTGAAGCCCTGCCTGCTGGAGCTCGGCGGCAAGTCGGCGAACATCATCCACGAGTCGGCGGACTTCGAGCGTGCGCTGGACGGCGCGCTGGCCTCGATCTACTCGAACAACGGCCAGCAGTGCCTGGCCGGCTCGAGGATCCTCGTGCAGCGCACGGTCGCCGGGCGCTTCATCGAGGCCTTCGTCGCGCGCGCCGCGCGCATCCGGATCGGCGACCCGCTGGACCCGGAGACCGAGCTCGGCCCGCTGTGCTTCCGCGAGCACTTCGAGCGCGTGCTGTCCTGGGTCGACATCGCGAAGGGCGAGGGCGCGCAGTTGCTTACCGGCGGCGGTCGCGCGCCGGGCTTCGAGCGTGGCTATTACATGCAGCCGACCGCGGTGCTGGCGAAGACGAACGCGGCGCGGGTCTGCCAGGAGGAGATCTTCGGGCCCTTCGCGACCTTCCTCGTCTACGACACGCTGGACGAGGCGATCGCGATCGCGAACGACTCTCCGTTCGGGCTGGTGGCCTACGTCTGGGCGCAGGACCTCGGCGTGACGCTGCGCTGCTCGCGCGACATCCGCGCCGGCACCGTCTGGGTCAACACGCCGATGGTCCGCGAGTTGCGCGCACCGTGCGGCGGCTTCAAGCAGTCCGGCGTCGGCCGCGACGGCGCGACCTCGAGCCTGGAGTTCTTTACCGAGCTGAAGACCACGACGATCCCGGTCGAGCCGCCGCCGCTGCCGGGCCTCGGTCGGGGCTGACGAAGAGGCCGGACCGCGACCCGGCCGCCGCCAATGCCGAGCCTGCTGACCTACGCGATCGTCGTGCTGATCTGGGGCACGACCTGGATCGCGATCAAGTTCCAGCTCGGCGTCGTCGCGCCGGAACTCTCGATCATCTACCGCTTCGGCATCGCGACGGCCTGCCTGTTCCTGTACGCGCAGCTCGTCGGCAGCCCGCTGCGACTGGCGCGGCGCGACCATGGCTTCGTCGCGCTGCAGGGCGTGCTGCTGTTCTCGCTGAACTACTGGCTGACCTACCTCGCGACTCAGTATCTGACCAGCGGGCTGGTCGCGGTGCTGTTCACGAGCATCATCTTCCTGAACCTGGTCAACGCGCGGCTGATCTTCCGGGTGCCGGTCGAGGGCCGCGTGCTGGCCGCGGCCTTCGCCGGGATGCTGGGCGTCGGGCTGCTGTTCCTTCCGGAATTGCGCGCGGCCGCGAGCAGCGCGACGGTGCTGAAGGGTTCGCTGCTGGCGCTGGTGGCGACCTACATCGCCTCGCTCGGCAACATGGCGGCGATGCGCAACACTGGCGCGGGCCTGCCGGTGGTCGCGGTCAACGCCTGGGGCATGGCCTACGGCACGATGAGCCTCGTGCTGCTGGCCTGGCTGCGCGGGGTGCCGGTGGCCTTCGACCCGTCCTGGCCCTACGTCGTCTCGCTGCTGTACCTGGCGCTGGCCGGCTCGGCGCTGGCCTTCGGGCTGTACCTGAAGCTGATCCGCGAGATCGGACCGTCGCGGGCAGCGTACTCGAGCGTGCTGTACCCGGTCGTCGCACTCGTCGTGTCGACCTTGTTCGAGGGCTATCGCTGGAGCCTGCCGGCGCTGGCGGGGCTCGTCGTGCTGCTGGCGGGCAATGCACTGGCGCTGGGCGGGCGCGCGCGGCAGGCCGCAGCCCGGATCCGCTGACGGACGCCCGGAAGGCGCGGCGCTACAGGAAATTGGCTCCCCGAGCTGGACTCGAACCAGCGACCTGCGGATTAACAGTCCGTTGCTCTACCGACTGAGCTATCGGGGAGTGGCTCTGCGAGGGCGCGGGATTGTCGGCCAAGGGGCCGGGCAAGTCAACAATCGGGACGCCGTGTTCAGCTCGCGGCGGCGGAGCCACGGCCCTTGCCGGCCGCGGCGGGCGTAAGCGCGCGCATCATGCGCGCAAGCGCATCCTGCAGCACCTCGGTCGAGGTCGCGAAGGACAGCCGGAAATGGCCCGGCGCGCCGAAGGCGCTGCCCGGCACGACCGCGACGCCGGCTTCGTTAAGCAGGAACTCGGCGAAGGCCGTGTCGTCGGCGCAATCCGCCAGGCGCATCGCGTTGGCGACGTTGGCGAATGCGTAGAAGGTCCCCCAGCCCGGCAGGCAGGAAACACCCGGCAGGTCGTTGAGCCCCGCGACGACGAGGTCGTGCCGGGCCTTGAACGCGCGGTTCATCTCGCCGACGCATTCCTGCGGGCCGTTCAGCGCAGCGGCGGCAGCCTTCTGCGACACCGACGAGGCATTCGACGTGCTCTGGCCCTGGATCGTCCCCATTGCAGCGATGAGCTCCGCGGGCCCGCCGCAGTAGCCGATGCGCCAGCCGGTCATCGCATAGCTCTTGGACACGCCGTTGATCGTCACGACGCGCGGGTAGAGGTCGGGACAGGCGGTCGCGAAGCTGCAGAAGGGTTCGGGGCCCCACCAGATGTGCTCGTACATGTCATCGGTCGCGACGACGACCTGCGGGTGCTTCGCGATCACCGCGCCGAGCGCGACCAGCTCGGCGCGGGAATAGGCTGCGCCGGTCGGGTTACTGGGGCTGTTCAGGATGAACAACCGCGTGCGCGGCGTGATCGCGGACTCGAGTTGCGCCGGCGTGATCTTGTAGCCCTGGTCCTCGCCGGCGAATACGGGTACCGGCACGCCCTCGGCGAAGGACACGATGTCGGGGTAGGACACCCAGTAGGGCGCCGGGATGACCGCCTCGTCGCCGGGATCCAGCAGCGCGCAGCACAGGTTGAAGATTATCTGCTTCGCGCCGTTCGAGACCAGGACCTGGTCGCGCGAGTACCCGAGCGCGTTGTCACGCCGGAACTTTGCGATGATCGCGTCCTTCAGCTCGTTTGTGCCCTCGACGTTCGTGTAGCGCGTGTGGCCGCCGCGGATCGCGGCGACGCCGGCATCCGCGACGTGCACCGGGGTGTCGAAGTCCGGCTCGCCGGCGCCGAGGCCGATGATGTCGCGGCCCTCGGCCTTCAGCCGCGCGGCACGCGCCGTCACTGCCAGCGTCGGGGAGGGCTTGATGCGCTGCATGCGCCGGGCGACTCGGAAGGCCACGTGGGCTACCTTCTGCTGGGCAACCCGGCTAAGGTACGGGAAGGCATCTTGCGCTGCAACGCGACCCCCGTGAAGGAACACAAGCCATTCGAGCTGCAGGCCGAGTACGAGCCGGCCGGCGACCAGCCGGCCGCGATCGCGGCGCTCGTCGACGGCCTGGAGGCGGGGCTCGCACACCAGACGCTGCTCGGCGTGACCGGCTCCGGCAAGACCTACGCGATCGCGAACGTGATCCAGCGGCTGCAGCGGCCGACGCTGGTGCTGGCCCACAACAAGACGCTCGCCGCGCAGCTGTACGGCGAGTTCCGCGAGTACTTCCCGGACAACTCGGTCGAGTACTTCGTCTCCTACTACGACTACTACCAGCCCGAGGCCTACGTGCCCGCCTCGGACACCTACATCGAGAAGGACGCGTCGATCAACGAGCACATCGAGCAGATGCGGCTGTCCGCGACCAAGGCACTGCTCGAGCGCCCGGACTCGATCATCGTCGCGACCGTGTCGGCGATCTACGGCCTCGGCGACCCGGAGGCCTACCTGAAGATGGTGCTGCACCTGGTCCGCGGCGACCGGATGGACCAGCGCCAGCTGCTGAGGCGTCTCGCCGACATGCAGTACACGCGCAACGAGGTCGACCTGCGCCAGGGCACGTTCCGGGTCCGCGGCGACGTCGTCGACATCTTCCCGGCCGAGTCGGAGCGCGACGCGATCCGCGTGCAGTTCTTCGACGAGGAGCTCGAGTCGATCGCGCAGTTCGACCCGCTGACCGGGGAGGTGCTGCGCAAGCTGCCGCGCTACACGGTGTTCCCGTCCACGCACTACGTGACACCGCGTGAACGGCTGACCGCCGCGATCGACGAGATCAAGGTCGAATTGAAGGAGCGGCTCGCCGAATTGCGCGCCGCCGACAAGCTGCTGGAGGCACAGCGACTCGAGCAGCGCACGCTGTTCGACCTCGAGATGATCAACGAGCTCGGCTACTGTTCCGGCATCGAGAACTACTCGCGCTACCTGTCGGGCCGCGCGCCCGGCGAGCCGCCGCCCTGCCTGTTCGACTACCTGCCGCGCGGCGCGCTGCTGGTCATCGACGAGAGCCACGTGACGATCCCGCAATTGCGCGGCATGTACCGCGGCGACCGCTCGCGCAAGGAGACGCTGGTCGAGTACGGCTTCCGGCTGCCCTCGGCGCTGGACAACCGGCCGCTGCGCTTCGACGAGTTCGAGCGGATGCAGCCGCAGACGGTCTACGTGTCGGCGACGCCGGGGCCGCATGAACTGGGCAAGTCCGGCCAGGTCGTCGAGCAGGTCGTGCGGCCGACCGGGCTCGTCGACCCCGCCGTCGAGGTCCGCCCGGTCACGACGCAGGTCGACGACCTGCTGTCCGAGATCCGGCTGCGGGTCGAGCGCGAGGAGCGCGTGCTGGTCACGACGCTGACCAAGCGGATGGCCGAGGACCTGACCGAGTACCTCGACGAGCATGGCGTGCGCGTGCGCTACCTCCACTCGGACATCGAGACCGTCGAGCGGGTCGAGATCATCCGCGACCTGCGGCTTGCGAAGTTCGATGTGCTGGTCGGCATCAACCTGCTGCGCGAGGGCCTGGACCTGCCCGAAGTGTCGCTGGTCGCGATCCTGGATGCCGACAAGGAGGGCTTCCTGCGCTCCGAGGGCTCGCTGATCCAGACGGTCGGGCGAGCGGCGCGCAACGAGCACGGCATGGCGATCCTGTACGCGGACCGGATGACCGGCTCGATGGAGCGGGCGCTGTCCGAGATGCAACGCCGGCGCGAGCGGCAGCTGGCCTGGAACACCGAGCACGGCATCGTGCCGAGGACCATACGCAAGGCCGTCAAGGACATCATGGAAGGCGCGCGAGTCGTGCCGACCCGTGCCGGCGCGAAAGCTGCGCCGCGCCTGGCGCCGGAGCAGGCGATGCAGCAGATCAGGAAGCTGGAGCAGGAAATGTACCGGCTGGCGCGCAACCTGGAATTCGAGAAGGCGGCGCAGATCCGCGACGAAATCGCCGCGCTGCGGCGCGCCAGCCTCGGTGCCGACGCCGACCGGCTGGCCGGCTAGCGTCACGCCCGGGTATCCGTTACCATTCCGCGCCTTTCCGGGCGCGTAGCTCAGCGGTAGAGCACTACCTTGACATGGTAGGGGTCACAGGTTCGATCCCTGTCGCGCCCACCACGGATCCCGCGACGAACACCGGCCCGCGGCCGGTGCGGAGCCTGCTTCCGTGAACGGACCGCCCGCCATGCCCGGCCCGCGCAAGGCGGCCTTCGCCTTCATCTTCGTCACCGTCCTGCTCGACATGCTGGCGCTCGGCATGATCATTCCCGTGCTGCCGGCGCTGGTCATGGACATGCAGGGCGGCGACACGGCCAGCGCCGCGCGCATCTACGGGCTGTTCGGCATCTCCTGGGCGGCGATGCAGTTCGTCTTCTCCCCTGTGGCGGGCGCGCTGTCGGACCGCTTCGGCCGCCGCCCGGTCATCATCTCCTCGAACATCGGGCTGGGCCTGGACTACATCCTCATGGCGGTGGCGCCGACCGTCGCCTGGCTGTTCGTCGGCCGGGTCATTTCCGGCATCACCTCGGCCAGCATCTCGACGGCGCACGCCTACGTGGCCGACGTGCTGCCACCCGAGCGACGCCCGCAGGCCTTCGGCATCCTCGGCGCGGCGTTCGGCATCGGCTTCGTGCTGGGCCCGGCACTCGGCGGCGTGCTGGGCGCAGAAGACCCGCGGCTGCCGTTCTGGGTGGCGGCCGTACTGAGCCTGGCGAACGCCTGCTACGGGATGTTCGTGCTGCCCGAGTCACTGCCGCGCGAGCGCCGCTCGAAGTTCTCGTGGTCGCGGGCGAATCCGGCCGGGTCGCTGCGGCTGCTGCGCTCGCACCGTGAACTGCTGGGTCTCGCGGGCGCCAGCTTCCTCAGCATGTTCGCGCACTATGTGCTGCCCTCGACCATGGTCCTGTATGCCATGTACCGCTACGGCTGGAACGAGCGCGACGTGGGCCTGGCG
>JBFGAO010000013.1:0-11295 GCA_041568095.1 Steroidobacteraceae bacterium
ACGTTGAACACGCCGGCCGGGATGCCGGCGCGCCCGGCCAGTTCCGCCAGGGCCAGCGCCGAGAAAGGCGTCTGCGTGGCCGGCTTGACCACGACGGTGCAGCCGGCCGCCAGCGCCGGCGCGCACTTGCGCGTGATCATCGCGTTGGGAAAATTCCACGGCGTGATCGCGGCGACGACGCCGACCGGCTGGCGCAGCACCAGGATCCGCTTGTCGGGCTGGTGGCCCGGGATGACGTCGCCGTAGACGCGCTTGGCCTCCTCGGCGAACCACTCGACGAACGACGCCGCGTACAGCACCTCGGCGCGCGCCTCCGCGAGCGGCTTGCCCTGCTCGGCGGTCATCAGCGCCGCAAGGTCGTCGGCGTTCACGACGATCAGCTCGTACCAGCGCCTCAGCACCGCGCCGCGTTCCTTGGCGGTCTTCGCGGCCCAGGCCGGGAAGGCGGTGTGCGCGGCCGCGACGGCGGCCTCGGCGCCGGCCTCGTCCAGCGAGGGCACCGTGCCGAGCGCGGCACCGGTCGCCGGGTTCGTGACCGGCAGCGTCGCGCCGCCGGCGGCGCCGGTCCAGCGGCCGCCGACGTGGCATTGCTGCCTGAACAGCTTGTCGTCCTTCAGCTTCATGGTCCTGGCTTCTCCTCAGCCGGCGCGCACGACCCGCTGGTCGATCGCGCCGAAGATGGTCCTGCCGGCGGCGTCGAGCATCTCGATCCGGACACGGTCGCCGAAGGACAGGAAGGGTGTGCGGGGCTTGCCGTGCTCCAGCGTCTCGAGCATGCGGCGCTCGGCGAGGCAGGAGGAGCCCAGCGAGCGGTCGGAGTTCGACACGGTGCCGGAGCCGACGATCGCGCCGGCGCCGAGGCGCCGCGTCCTTGCCGCGTGCGCGATCAGCTGGCCGAAGTCGAAGGTCATGTCGACGCCGGCATTCGCGCGGCCGAAGGGCTCGCCGTTGACGTGCACAACCAGCGGCAGGTGGACCTTCGCGCCGTCCCAGGCCTCGCCGAGCTCGTCGGGCGTCACGGCGACCGGCGAGAACGCCGTCGCCGGCTTCGACTGGTAGAAGCCGAAGCCCTTGGCGAGCTCGCCCGGGATCAGGTTCCGGAGCGACCAGTCGTTGACGAGCATGACGAGCCGTATGTGGCCGCGCGCGTCCCCGGCGCCGGTGCCCATCGGCACGTCGCCGGTCACGACGGCGACCTCCGCCTCGAGGTCGATGCCCCAGTCCTCGCTGCCGAAGGCCGCGTCCTGGCAGGGGCCCAGCAGGTCGTCGGAGCCGCCCTGGTACACGAGCGGGTCGGTCCAGAACGATTCCGGCATCTCGGCGCCGCGCGCCTTGCGGACCAGCTCGACATGGTTGACGTAGGCGCTGCCGTCGACCCAGTGGAAGGCGCGCGGCAGCGGCGCCAGTGCGCGCGCCGGGTCGAAGCCGAAGGCGTTGCGGGCGTTCCCGGCAGCCAGCTCCTGCGACAGCGCCTCGAGGCCGGGCGCCGCGTGGTCCCAGTTGTCGAGCGCGGCCTGCAGCGTGCGCGCGATGCCGTCCGCCCAGGCGGCGCGCGCGAGGTCGCGGCTGACGACGGCGAGCCGGCCGTCGCGGCTGCCGTCCGGCAGCGTCGCCAGCTTCACTTCGCCGCCCCGCGCCAGCTGTCGACGTAGCCGGCCCACTCGACCGACGCCGCGGCGGCGCCGACCTCGAGCGCGTCGCGTGCGTCGAGCATCACCGCGTACTCGTCCGTCGCCGGCTTGCTCTGCACCAGCATCCGCTCGAGCGCCTTCGGGTGCGGGCCGTGCGTGAAGCCGGCCGGGTGGAAGGTGACCATGCCCGGGTGGATGTTGTCGCGGCTGAAGAAATCGCCGGCGTGGTAGAACAGCACCTCGTCGTAGTCGTCGTTGTTGTGGAAGAACGGGATCTTCAGCGCGCCCGGGTCGGACTCGAACGGGCGCGGCGCGAAGGTGCAGACGACGAAGCGGTTGCCGACGAAGGTCGTGTGCGCCGACGGCGGCAGGTGGTAGCGGTGGCTCATCAGCGGCCGGATGTCGCGGACGTTGATCCGGCACACGGACAGGTCGCCGTGCCAGCCGACCGCGTCCAGCGGGTTGTACGGGAACGTGACCGTCGAGACGGCGTTGCGGCGCTTGACCGCGACGCGCCACTCGCGCTCGTCCTGCTGCGCGCGGAACGCGTCGTCGATCCGCGGCACGTCCAGCATCGCCGGGTCGAAGATCGCGTGCGGCCCGACCAGGCCCTTGTCCGGCAGCATGTAGCTGGCGTTGGTCGCCTCGACCAGCAGCGCCATGACCGGCTCGGCGCACTCGAGCCGCCACATCGTGCCGCGCGGCAGCACGACGTAGTCGCCCGGCTCGAAGGCCAGCCTGCCGAAGTCGCAGTACAGCTCGCCGCGGCCGCGGTGCACGAAAAGCAGCTCGTCGCCGTCCGCGTTGCGGGCCAGGTGGTCCATGCGGCCCTCGGCGCGCCAGAAGCGCAGCCGGCAGTGCGCGTTGTGCAGCACGTCGCCGGCGGCCCAGGGGCTGTCCTGCACGGCGTCGAGCTTCGTCAGGTCGAAGGCATGCGGCCGCAGCGGCCCCTCGAAGGAGCGCCAGCCGGTCGGCGGGTGGCGGTGGTAGAAGAACGCCGCCGGGCCGAAGAAGCCCTCCTTGCTCATCTCGCGCTCGAAGGTGCCGGGCGGCAGGTCGCAGTGCGCCTGGCGCGACGCGTCGCCCTCGACGCGCGGGTAGCTGATATAGCGCTTCATCGCGGGACTCCCGGGGGGCTCACGGTGCCAATTTAGTTTCAGATGTAACTATTGGCAAGCCGGCCCCGCTCAGCGCTCGAGGATCGCGGTGACGCCCATGCCGCCGGCGGTGCAGACCGAGATCAGCCCGCGGCCGCCGCCGCGCTCGGCCAGCGCCTTCGCCAGCGTCGCGATGATCCTGGCGCCGGTCGCCGCGAACGGGTGGCCGACCGCCAGCGAGCTGCCCTTGACGTTGAGCCTGTCGCGGTCGATGGTCCCGAGCGCGCCGGGCAGGCCCAGGCGCTTGCGGCAGAACTCGTCGGACTCCCAGGCCTTCAGCGTGCACAGCACCTGCGCCGCGAAGGCCTCGTGCAGCTCGTAGAAGTCGAAGTCCTGCAGCCGCAGCCCGGCGTCGGCCAGCATCCGCGGCACCGCCCAGGCCGGCGCCATCAGCAGGCCCTCGCCGCCGACGAAGTCCACCGCGGCGACCTTGCCGTAGCGCAGCCAGGCCAGCACCGGCAGCCCGCGTGCACGGGCCCATTCCTCGCTGGCCAGCAGCACCGCGGCAGCGCCGTCCGTCATCGGCGTGCTGTTGCCGGCGGTCAGCGTGCCGTCCTTCGCGAAGGCCGGCCGCAGCTTCGCGAGCTTGTCGAGGCTCGTGTCGGTGCGCAGGTTGTCGTCGCGCTGCAGGCCTCGGAACGGCACCAGCAGGTCCGACATGAAGCCCGACGCATAGGCCGCCGCCGCCTTGCGATGGCTTTCCAGCGCGAGCTCGTCCTGCGCCTCGCGGCCGATGCCCCAGGTCCGCGCCATCTGCTCGCAATGCTGGCCCATGGACATGCCGGTGCGCGGCTCGCCGACGCCGGGGAAGGCCGGCTTGAAGTGGCGCGGGCGCAGCCCGAGCCAGGGCTTAAGCCGCGCGCCGAGGCTGCGGCCGCGGAAGCTCTTCAGCAGCAATTGCTGGTACGCGCGCGGGTACACGATGGGTGCGTCGCTGACCGTGTCGACGCCGGCCGCGATGCCGGCGTCGATCTGGCCGAGCGCGATCTTGCCGCCGACCAGCAGCGCGGCCTCGAGGCTGGTGCCGCAGGCCCGCTGCAGGTCCAGGCCGGGCGTCTCCGGCGACAGCCCGGAGTCGAGCAGGGACTCGCGCGCGAGGTTCCACTGGCTCGAATGCTTCATCACCGCGCCGGCGGCGACCTCGCCGAGCGCCTGGCCGCGCAGGCCGTGCCGTTCGACCAGCGCCTTCAGCGCCGCGGTCAGCATCTCCTGGTT
Organism: Steroidobacteraceae bacterium; assembly: GCA_041568095.1. GTDB lineage: Bacteria > Pseudomonadota > Gammaproteobacteria > Steroidobacterales > Steroidobacteraceae > SCUD01. The sequence goes on from JBFGAO010000013.1 coordinate 4,004, forward strand.
GCCGGCCTCCGCGTAGGCGCCGTGCGCGCGCGCGAAGGGTATGCGGGCGCCGCCGACGACGGCGACGCGCCTGACCTGTTGTCCGACCAGCATGGCTGTCCTCCGGGGACGCGCGTCCCGCGCGTTTGGCTAGAATGCCAGCAACCTGGCGGACCCGCCACGCGCGGCCGCGGTGCCGCGATGCCCGAAGCCGAGCGACCCATCGAGAAATTCCGGCGCGACGCCCGGGCGATCCTGCGCCTGGGCTGGCCGCTCGCGGTCAACAACATCGTGCTGGCCGGCATGATGCTGACCAACACGCTGATGGCCGGGCGCCTGGGCCCGGGGCCGCTGGCCGGTGTCGCGCTCGGCGGCAGCTACTACGTGATCTTCTGGCTCATCGGGCTCGGCACGCTGATGGCGATCTCGCCGATCGTCGCGCATGCCTACGGCGGCGGCCGCGACGCCGAGGTCGGGCGGCAGTTCCGGCAGGGGCTGTGGCTGGCGCTGATGCTCGCCGTGCCGCTGGTCGCCGGGCTCGCCTGCGTGCGGCCGGTGCTCGAGGCCGTCGGAACCGACCCCGACGCGGTGCCGCATGCGACCGGCTACGTCTACGCGATGTGCTTCGGCCTGCCGGCGATGCTGGCCTTCCTCGCGCACCGCTATGCCAGCGAGGGCATCGGCTGGACCCGGCCGGTCATGTACACGGCGCTGGTCGGCCTGGCCGTCAACGTCGCCGGCAACTGGCTGTTCACGCTCGGCCGGCTCGGGCTGCCGTCGCTGGGCGCGACCGGCTGCGGCATCGCGACGGCGCTGGCGCACTGGGCGATGCTGGCGACGATGCGCGCCTACCAGCGCCGCCACCCGGTGTACGCGCCGTTCGAGCTGTTCGCGCGGCTGGAGCGGCCGGATCCCGCGGCGCTGCGCGGCATCCTCGCGCTGGGCCTGCCGATCGCGGGCTCGGTCGTCTCGGAGGGCGGGCTGTTCGCGGCCGCTGCGCTGATGATGGGCACGCTCGGCACTGCGATCGTCGCGGCCCACCAGGTCGCGATCAGCTACGGCTCGCTGATGTTCATGATCCCGCTGGCGCTGCACTCGGCGACGACCGTCCATGTCGGCCACCGCGCCGGGCGCGGCGACCTCGAAGGCGCGCGCGCAGCGGGCTGGGCGGGCGTCGCGATGTGCGGCGCCGTGATGGCGGTGTCGGGGCTCGTGATCGTCGCCGCGCACCAGGGCATCGCGGCCATCTACACGGACGACCCGGAGGTGCGCACGCTCGCGGCCGCGCTGCTGCTGCTGGTCGCGCTGTTCCAGGTGCCCGACGGCGTGCAGGTCGGCGCGGCCGGCGCGCTGCGCGGCTTCCGCGACGCGCGCGTGCCGATGCTGCTGAACTTCGCCGCGTACTGGCTGGTCGGCTTCCCGCTGGCCTGGTGGCTGGGGCTCAGGGCCGGGGCCGGCCCGCAGGGCATCTGGGCGGGGCTGATCGCAGGGCTGTTCCTGTGTGCGCTGCTGCTGGCGCTGCGCTACCGGCAGGTCGCGCGGCGCGCCGTCGCGGCCGGTCCCTGACGCGCCGGGCTCACAGCTCCAGCAGGTAGTGGCGGTCGCAGCCGAAATGGCCGGTCGCGCCGAGCGGCCCGCACAGCGGCCGGAAGCCGAGCCGCGTGTACAGCCGCTGCGCCGCGTCCATGCCGGTCAGCGTCTCCAGGTAGCAGCGCGCGTAGCCAAGGCGGCGCGCCTCGTCCAGGCACAGCCGCAGCATCCGCTCGCCGAGCCCGCGCCCGCGGGCCTCGGGCAGGAAATACATCTTGCGCAGCTCGCAGGTGTCTTCGCCGGCGCCGGCCAGCGGCGCGATTCCGGCACCGCCGACGACGCGGCCGGCGAGCTCGACGACCCAGTAGGCGGCGCGCGGTGCGCCGTAGCTGGCGCTCATCGCGTCGACCTCGGGGTCGTTGATCGCGAAGCCGGGCCCGCAGGCGCCGAAGTCCGTCATCACGCTGCGGATGATGCCCGCGACGGCGTCGTCGTCGCCGGGCGTGATGGGCCGTATCGCGGCGTCAGTGGTCACCGGGAGGATGATAGCCGTGCGTCAGCGTCTCGATGTCGACCAGCAGCCCGTCCTCGAAGCGCAGCCGGCGCATCAGCTTGTGCGGGCCGAGGTTGTAGACCCAGAACTCGACCGGCACCGGCACCGGCTCGATCGATGTGTAGTAGGGCCGGCCGTTGAACCAGCGCAGCGGCCGCCGGAACACCTCGCGCCGCTCGATCGCTGCCGGCGGGCCGCACAGCGCGTGGACCTTGGCCGCCGTGTCGCCGTCGGTCACGAGCCGGGTCCCGCAGCGGAACGAGTCCGCCGCGGCGGCGCCCGAGCCGAGCGCCAGCAGGATGGCGGCGATGCTGCACAGGGCCCTCATGATCCGACCTTGCGCCCCGTCCGCTGAACGGCCGCTGAAGGCCGTGGACAGGGGCCTGGCCACTGTAGCGCCGCGGGCCGCGCCGGGCCACCGCGGCTCGACTTGGGCGCGCAACGGGCCTCAGAATGCCGGCCACCCATGCCCGCCACCCGCATCGACCGCGAGTTCGAGCGCCGCCTCGCCGGGCTGGTCAACGCGCGCGAGCCGCGCGTGCTGCAGGGCGGGCTGAAGGGCGTCGAGCGCGAGGCGCTGCGCGTCGCGCCGGACGGCAGGATCTCGGAGGCGCCGCACCCGGCGGCGCTGGGCTCCGCGCTCGCGCACCCGCACATCACGACCGACTACTCCGAGGCGCTGCTCGAGCTCGTGACGCCGCCATTCGCGGCGGCCTGGGAGCTGCTGCAGTACCTCTGCGACGTGCACCAGTTCGTCTACCGGCGGCTCGGCGAGGAACTGCTGTGGGTCACCAGCATGCCCTGCGTGCTGGGCGGCGACGACTCGATCCCGGTCGCGAACTACGGCAGCTCGAACATCGGGCGCATGAAGCACGTCTACCGGATCGGGCTTGGCCTGCGCTACGGCCGCGTGATGCAGGCGATCTCGGGCGTCCACTACAACTACTCGTTCCCGGAGCGGCTGTGGCCGGTGCTCGAGCAGGTCTGGCAGGACGGCGGGCGCGGCCGTGAGTTCAGCGACGAATGCTACTTTGCGCTGCTGCGCAATTACCGGCGCTACGGCTGGCTGGTCATGTACCTGTTCGGCGTGTCGCCGGCCGTCTGCGGCTCCTTCTTCGCCGGCCGCGACGTCGCGCCGGGGCTCGCGGCGCTGGGCCCGCACACGCTGTACGCGCCGCACGCCACCTCGCTCCGGATGAGCGACCTCGGCTACCGCAACAAGAACCAGGCCGGCATGCACGTGTCGGCCAACTCGCTGCAGGACTATGTCCGCGACCTGACCCGGCTGGTCACGACGCCGAGCCCGGAGTACGAAGCTCTCGGCGTGCAGGTCGACGGCGAGTGGCGGCAGTTGAGCGCCAACCTGCTGCAGATCGAGAACGAGTACTACAGCTTCATCCGGCCGAAGCGCGTCGCATTCTCCGGCGAGCGTCCGACCACGGCGCTGCTGCGCGGCGGCGTCCAGTACGTCGAGATGCGCTCGCTGGACGTCGGCGCCTTCGACCCGGTCGGCGTCAACCAGCACAAGCTCCTGTTCCTCGAGGCCTTCGCGGCGCTGTGCCTGCTGCGCTCCAGCGCACCGCTGTCCGAAGGGGAGTCGGAGCGCTACGAGGACAACCACGTGCTCGCAGCGCGCCGCGGCCGCGAGCCCGGCCTCGTGCTGGACGACGGCGGCCGTCCGGTGCCGCTGGCGGCCTGGGCGGCCGAGCTGCTGGACCAGATGCAGGGCATCTGCGAATTGCTGGACGAGGGCGACCCGTCACGGCCCTACGGCGCGGCGCTGGAGCGGCAGCGGGCCAAGCTGAACGACCCCGCACTGCTGCCGTCGGCGCGGCTGCTTGCGGAACTGCGCGACCAGCAGGTCTCCTTCTTCGAGCTGGCGCTGACGATGTCACGGCTGCAGCGCGACTATTTCCGCGACCTGCACCCGCCGAACGAGGGGCGCCTCGCCGAGCTCGAGCGGCAGGCGGGGGAGTCGCATGCGGCGCAGCAGGCGATCGAGTCCGCGGACCGGCTGGATTTTGGCGATTTCGTCGCCCGTTACTTCGATCGTGGCCCGCGCTGAGCGGATTTAACTTATTGTATTGACAGCATCGAGGCCTCCCGGGTTGAGGAAATCCCTTAAGGAATCAGGCAGCATGCTTCGTGTAATCTCGTGTCACTGCATCGGCACCCTCTTGACGCTGCAGACGGGGGATCGGGAAAAGCATGGCAAGACCAATGGATGGCCTGGACGCACGCGTCGTGCCCGGCGGCATGACTGCTGCCAACGACGACGCGATAGAGAATGCCGGCCCGGAAGCGGGCTGGGATCCGTTCGAGGTCTGGCGCACACGGGTGAAGGACGTGCGCGAGCAGATCGCCAGGGAAGGGGACGAAGACACGACCGGATGAGCCCCGGCGGGCTGGTCGGTCGCCGCATTCCTGACAGCGCCGTCGCGGCCGTCGCCCGCCGGACGCGCCCGTGAAGGACACGGCGCAGCGCCGGCCGGGACGCTACCCTTCCGCGGCCTCGCTGCCGGACTCGCCGGTCGCAGAGCAATTGCGGCGCGGCTTCCGCAAGCTGCACTTCCGGCCCGAGCTCGAGTCCCAGTACCGCGAGGAGACCTACGAGCGACACCGGCGCCAGCTGCGCATCAACCTGTTGGTCGCGCTGCTGCTGGTCGTCGCGTTCACGCAGCTGGACCGGCTGATCCTGCCGGAAGCCTCCGCGCCGGTCATGAACGTGATCCGCTACGGCGTGCTGCTGCCGTCGCTTGCCATCGCGCTGCTGCTGACCTTCCTGCCTGTCGGCGCCCGCGTCTTCCGGCCGGTGGTCGGCGTCGTCGCCCCGATCGCGCTGGCCGGCATCGTCGCACTGGTGCTGATCGCGTGGATGCACGGCGAGCCGCGCGTGTTCAACGCGCTGATCTTCGCGGCAATCTACATCTACTTCCTGATCGGGCTGTCCTTCCGCGGCGTGCTGGTGACCAACCTGACCGCGCTGGTCGCCTACGCCTACGGCACGACGCTGGTCGGCATGCCCTTCGTCGACGCCGCGTACTACACGATCGTGCTGTTCTTCTCGCTGCTGATCGCGACCGTGATCGCCTACAACCTCGAGCACGCGCTGCGCCGCAGCTGGCTCGAGTCGCGGCTGCTGGGCGAGCTGGTCGAGCGCGACGGCCTGACCGGCATCTTCAACCGGCGGCGCTTCGACGAGCACCTGGAGCGCGCCTGGCAGCAGGCGACGCGCGACCGCCGGCCGCTGGCGCTGCTGTTCGCGGACCTCGACTGCTTCAAGGCCTACAACGACCGCTACGGGCACCAGGCCGGCGACGAGGCGCTGCGCTCGGTCGCGACGGTACTGGCGGGCGCTGCGCGCCGGCCGCTGGACATCGCCTGCCGCTACGGCGGCGAGGAATTCGCGGTGCTGCTGTACGACACGACGGCCGCGCATGCGCGCGAGCTTGCGGACCAGGTTCTGGCCGGCGTCCGGGCGCTGCAGATCCCGCATGGCGCGTCGACGGCGGCGCAGGTCATGACGATCAGCATCGGCGTCGCCTGCGTGCGCCCGGCTCTGCACCGCAGCCCGGCGGGCCTCGTGCAGCTGGCCGACCAGGCCCTGTACATGGCCAAGGACGCGGGCCGCAACCGGATGCAGCTGCTGGAGGGCGAGTACGAGCAGATGCAGACCGGCTACTTCAGGCGTGAGGAGCTCGCCGGGACCCCCGGCGACGGCGATCAGTAGATCGTGACCTCGCGCCGGCCGCGCGAGTCGCGCGCGCCGCGGAACATTCCCTCGGTGTTGAACTCGAGCGCGAGTTCGCCATGCCGGTCGACGACGATGACGCCGCCGTCGCCGCCCATGTCCTTGAGCATCACGTGCACGACGTCGCGCGCAGCCTCGGCCGCGCGGACGCCGCCGATCCGCACCCGCGAGCAGATCTCGTGCGCGACGACGGCGCGGATGAAGTACTCGCCGTCGCCGGTCGCCGACACCGCGCAGGACGCGTTGTCGGCGTAGGTGCCGGCGCCGATGATCGGCGAGTCGCCGATCCGGCCCCAGCGCTTGTTCGTCATGCCGCCGGTCGAGGTCGCCGCCGCCAGGTTGCCGTCGCGGTCACGCGCGACCGCGCCGACGGTGCCGAAGTAGCCGATGTCGATGTCCGCCGCCGCGACCTTGTCGCCGGCGCGGGCCTGCTCGAGCTGCCGCCAGCGCCGCTCGGTGTGGAAATAGCTGCCCGGCACCAGCGTGATGCCCTGCTGCAGCGCGAACTCCTCGGCGCCGGCGCCGGCCAGCAGCACGTGGCCGGAGCGCTCCATGACCAGCCGCGCGAGCTCGATCGGGTTGCGGACGTGGCGCAGGCCTGCGACGGCGCCGGCCTTGCGGGTCGCGCCGTCCATGATCGCCGCGTCGAGCTCGTTGACGCCCTCGTTGGAGAACACCGCGCCGCGCCCGGCGTTGAAGTAAGGCGAGTCCTCGAGGATCCGCACCGCCGCGACGACGGCGTCGAGGCTGGTGCCGCCGCCATCGAGGATCCGGTAGCCGGCATCCAGGGCCCGTTCGAGGTCGGCGCGGTAGGCGCGCTCGTTCTCCTCGGTCATCGTCGCGCGGCTGATCACGCCGGCGCCACCGTGTATCGCGATCGAGATCATCGGCTTTCCTCCGTCGGCGGCTGCTGCCGCCTGCGCCCCCAGCAGGCAGGCGCATAGCGCCGCTGCGAGGCTGCGCATCATGGCACCCGTCGTTGCTGGCATGTCCGTATCCGCTGCGGCCGGCTGTGCCGGTATTATCGGGTATCGGACGGTCCACGGTAAGGCGCGAGCCAAGCGTACGCGATGCCCCGCTTCAGTTCCCTGCTGGTCGCCAACCGCGGCGAGATCGCGATCCGCGTGATGCGCGCCGCCGCAGAGCTGAAGCTGCGGACGATCGCCGTGTACTCGCAGGAGGACCGCTTCTCGCTGCACCGGACCAAGGCCGACGAGAGTTACCTGGTCGGCGAGGGCCAGGGCCCGATCGAGGCCTACCTCGACATCGACGAGATCATCCGCGTCGCGCGCGACGCCCGGGCCGACGCGATCCATCCCGGCTACGGCTTCCTGTCCGAGAACCCGGACTTCGCCGAGGCCTGCGCGGCGGCCGGCATCAGCTTCGTCGGGCCGTCCCCGCAGACGATGCGCCGGCTCGGCAACAAGGTCCGCGCCCGTGAGCTCGCGACCGAGGCCGGCGTGCCGGTGATGCCGGCGA
>JBFGAO010000014.1:0-11090 GCA_041568095.1 Steroidobacteraceae bacterium
AGCATGAGTTCCTGGCAGCCGTCCGGCTCGGCGACGAGCAGCTCGTAGCGGCATCGGTTGACCGGCTGCGCGCACTGGGGCTCGGCCGCAGTGCCATCGACGTGCTTCGTGCAGGCGGCGAGGTCCAGGACCGCATCCGGTATTACGCGCCGCAGGACGGGGTCGTCATGGCACTCGGGCTGCGCGAGGGCGGCTACGCGCAGCCTGGCGCGGCGGCGCTTACCCTGGCCGGCACCGATCGCCTGTGGGTCGTCGCCGAAATCCCACAATCACAGGCTGCGCAGGTCCGCACTGGCCAGCAGGCGCAGATCAGGTTCACGATGCTGCCGGGGCGCACGTTCCGGTCGCGCGTGCTTGAGATAGTGCCCGTCGCGAACGAGCGCACCCTGACCGTCCAGGCACGGCTCGAACTAGACAACCCGGCCGGCACTGTCGCCTCCGGCATGGTCGCAGACGTGCTGATCGAGTCCGGCGATGGCGGCCCCGCCTGGTGGGTGCCACGCGAGGCGCTGATCCGCAGCGGCAACGGCGACCGAGTGATTGTTGCGCTCGGTGAGGGACGCTTTGCGCCTCGCCAGGTCGTGACGGGACGCGAGGCCGGCGGCGAGGTCGAGGTGCTCGAGGGGCTGGATGGCAGCGAGCGGGTCGTCGTGTCGGGCCAGTTCATGATTGATTCCGAGTCGCAGCTGCAGCCTGCACTGTCCCGCTACGGCGAGGACCGGCCGGCGGAGGCGACGCCGCCGGCTGGCGAGCAACCCCATGAACACCATGAAGGACACGGGGAGGGCGGGACATGATCGCCGGGCTGATCCGCGCTTCGCTGGCCCATCGGGGGCTGGTGCTGCTGCTGGCCGGCCTGCTGACCGCCGCCGGCTTCTGGGTGCTGGCGCGCACTTCCGTCGACGCGATCCCCGACCTGTCCGACGTGCAGGTTGTCGTCCGGACGCCGTTTGCCGGGCAGTCGCCGCGGATCGTCGAGGACCAGGTCACCTATCCGCTGACGACCGCGCTGCTGGCAGTGCCCGGCGCGACGACGGTCCGCGGCTACTCGTTCTTCGGCGACTCGTTCGTGTACGTGCTGTTCGAGGACGGCACCGACCTTTACTGGGCCCGCTCGCGCGTGCTCGAGTACCTGTCGCAGGTGACGCCCCGGCTGCCGGCCGGGGCCCGGCCGGCACTCGGCCCTGATGCGACCGGAGTCGGCTGGATCTACCAGTACGCGCTCGTCGACCGTAGCGGCCGTCACGACCTTGCGCAGCTGCGCAGCCTGCAGGACTGGTACCTGAAGCCCGAGTTGCAGGCGGTGCCGGGTGTCGCAGAGGTCGCGAGCGTCGGCGGCATGGTTCGCCAGTACCAGGTCGTTGCCGACCCGCTGCGCCTGCGGGCCCACGGGCTCACGCTGGCTGAGCTGCGCACGGCGATCGAGCGCGGCAATCAGGAGGCCGGCGGCTCCGTGATCGAGATGGCCGAGGCCGAGTATATGGTGCGGGCGTCCGGTTACGTGCGCGGCATCGACGACCTGCGTGGCATTCCGTTGCGGGCGGCCGGCTCAGTGCCGGTCACGCTCGGCCAGGTCGCCGATGTCCGGCTTGGGCCCGAGTTGCGGCGCGGCATCGCGGAGCTCGACGGCGAGGGCGAAGTCGCCGGCGGCATCGTCGTGATGCGCTGGGGCGAGAACGCCCGCGAGACCATCCGCCGCGTCCGGGCGCGACTGGACGCGCTGCAGGACAGCCTGCCGGCGGGCGTCGAGATCGTCGAGACCTACGACCGCTCTGCGCTGATCGAGCGCGCGATCGACAACCTGCGCCGCAAGCTGTCCGAGGAAATGATCGCGGTCGTGCTGGTCTGCGCGGCCTTCCTGTTCCACTTCCGCTCCAGCCTCGTGATCGTCGTGTCGCTTCCACTCGGCATCCTCGCAGCCTTCGTCGTCATGCACCTGCAGGGCCTGAGCGCGAACATCATGTCGCTCGGCGGCATCGCGATCGCGATCGGCGCGATGGTCGACGCGGCCATCGTCATGATCGAGAACGTGCACCGCAAGCTCGGCGAGGCCGGAGCCCGGGCCACGGACCGGGTCCGGCTCGTCGCCGATGCCTGTGCCGAGGTGGGCCCGGCGCTATTCGTCTCGCTGATGATCGTCGCACTGTCCTTCCTGCCGGTGTTCGCACTGGGTGCACAGGAAGGTCGGCTGTTCGCACCGCTGGCCTGGACCAAGACCTGGGCGATGGTCTCCGCCGCGCTGCTGTCGGTCACGCTGGTGCCGGCGCTGATCCTGCTGCTGGTCCGCGGCCGCATACGCCGGGAACTGGACAACCCGCTGAACCGCGCTGCGATCGCCGCGTACCGGCCGCTGCTCGGACTCGCGCTGGCACGACCGCGCACCGTAGTTGCGGGCACCATTGCGCTGCTGCTGCTGACTGCACTGCCGGCTTCGCGGCTCGGCAGCGAGTTCATGCCCGAGCTGTTCGAAGGCGACCTGATGTACATGCCGACCGCACAGCCGGGCCTGTCCGCCGACGCCGCGCGCGCGCTGTTGCAGCAGACCGACCGGATGATCCGGACGGTGCCGGAGGTCGAGCGTGTGTTCGGCAAGGCTGGCCGCGCCGAGACCGCAACCGACCCGGCACCGTTCGAAATGCTCGAGACGGTCGTCCGGCTGAAGCCGCGCGCACAGTGGCGGCCCGGCATGACGCCCGAGCGCCTCATCGCGGAACTCGATCGCGCGGTGCATGTGCCCGGCCTCGCGAACGTCTGGGTGCCGCCGATCAAGACGAGGATCGACATGCTCGCGACCGGCATCAAGACGCCGGTCGGCATCAAGATCACCGGCCCCGAGCTCGCGGTCATCGACCGGATCGGCCGCCAGGTCGAGGACGCATTGCGCGGCCTCGACGGCGTCGCGTCCGTTTACGCCGAGCGTGCCGTGGGCGGCCGCTACATCGACGTCGAGCTGCGCCGGCAGGACGCAGCGCGGTACGGCATGAACGTGGCGGACGTGCACGAGGCCATCAGCTATGCGGTCGGCGGCATGACCGTGGGCCACACGGTCGAGGGCCTTGAGCGTTATCCGATCAACCTGCGCTACCCTCAGGAGTGGCGCGACTCGCCGGGCGCGCTTGCGCAGCTGCCGCTGATGGCCCCCGGCGGCGAACAGCTGACGCTGGGGGATGTCGCGACGCTGAGGATCGCTGATGGTCCGGCGATGATCCGGAGCGAGAATGCACGGCCGTCGGGCTGGGTTTACGTGGACGTACGTAACCGCGACATCGGCTCCTTCGTCGCAGAGGCGCGCAGTGCCGTCGGCGACGCCGTCGAGTTTCCGCCCGGCTACGACCTGCAGTGGTCGGGCCAGTACGAGTACCTGGCCCGGGCGCTGGAGAGGCTCAGGGTGATCGTTCCCGCGACGCTGGCCGTCATCGTGCTGTTGCTGTACCTGCATTTCGGGCGATTTGGCGATGTCGCGCTGATCCTGGGAGCAGTCCCGTTTTCGCTGGTCGGCGGCGTGTGGCTCGTGTGGGCGCTCGGCTATCACGTCAGCGTCGCCGTGATCGTGGGATTCATAGCGCTGGCCGGCGTCGCCGCCGAGACCGGCGTCGTGATGCTGCTGTACCTGAACCAGGCCTGGTCGCGCAGGGTCCTTGCTTCGGAAGCGCAGGGTCGCCGCCCGGGTGAACCGGACGTGCATGATGCGATCGTCGAGGGCGCGCTGCTGCGGCTGCGACCGAAGCTGATGACGGTGCTGACGATCATGATCGGCCTGCTGCCGATCATGTGGGGCAGCGGCACTGGCTCGGAGGTCATGCGCCGCATCGCCGCGCCAATGATCGGCGGCATGGTCAGCGCGACCCTGCTGACGCTACTGGTGGTGCCGGCTGCGTTCCTGCTGTGGAAGCGCCGCCAGCTGCAGTCCGCGACGCCCCGGGCCGCAGGCCTGGCCATCGGCAGTTAGCTAGAATGGCGGCAGCACGCCGCTGCGAACGGAGGACAGGAGATGGACCGACCGACTGGATGGAACCGGCGCGAATGGCTCGCGGCGGCGGTGGCGACGCTGCTGCCGGGGGCGCTGCTGGCTGACGACGCCGTCGTCGTCGAGGTCTACAAGAGCGCGACCTGCGGCTGCTGCAGCAAGTGGCTGGATCACCTGCGCGCCCACGGCTTCCGGGTCCGCGCGCAGGACGTGCAGGACCTGATGGCGGCGCGCGCGCGGCTCGGCATCCCGCACGCGCTCGGCTCCTGCCACAGCGCGCAGGTCGGCGGCTACGCGATCGAGGGCCACGTACCGGCGCCGGACATCCTGCGGCTGCTGCGCGAGCGACCGGACGCGGCTGGGCTCGCGGTGCCCGGCATGCCGCGCGGCTCGCCGGGCATGGAGGTCGGTGTCAACGATCCCTATGCCGTATTGCTGTTCCAGCCGGACGGCCGCTACACCGTCTACCGCCGCTACCCGGGCTCCTGAACCAGCGCGACCCGCCGGCCGGACCCACGCGACCGACGCTGGCCGGGTAACATGGACGGCCAGGGAGGTCGACCATGCCGAGGATCTGCAAGCGTACGCCGGCCCAGGACGGATTCCGGATGCCGGCGGAGTTCGAGCCGCACGACGCAACTTGGATGCTGTGGCCCGAGCGCCCCGACAACTGGCGCCTCGGCGCCAAGCCGGCGCAGCACGCCTTTGCCGCGGTGGCCGCGGCGATCTCGCAGAGCGAGGCCGTCACGGTCGGCGTCTCGGCGCGGCAGTATGCGAATGCGCGTGCGCTGCTGCCGCCGACGGTGCGGCTCGTCGAGCTGTCCAGCAACGACGCGTGGATGCGCGACGTCGGCCCGACTTTCGTCATCGACCAGCGCGGGCGCGTGCGCGGCGTCGACTGGATGTTCAATGCCTGGGGCGGCGTGCAGGGCGGCGTGTACTTCCCCTGGGACCTCGACGAGCAGGTCGCCTCCAAGGTGCTCGAGATCGAGGGACTCGACCGCTACCGGGCGCCGTTCGTGCTCGAGGGCGGTGCGATCCACGTGGACGGCAAGGGAACGGTGCTCGCGACCGAGCAGTGCCTGCTGAACCGGAACCGCAACCCGGGACTGACGCGGGCCGACATCGAGACGCAGCTGCAGCGTTACCTCGGCGTCGAGCAGGTGATCTGGCTCGGCAAGGGCATCACCGACGACGAGACCGACGGGCATGTCGACAACCTGTGCTGCTTCGTCAAGCCGGGTGAGGTCGCGCTGACCTGGTGCGAGAACCGCAGCGATCCCGACTACGAGGTCTGCCGCGACGCCTACGAGCGCCTGAAGAGCGCGCGCGACGCGCGCGGCAGGACGCTCAAGGTGCACCGGATCCCGCATCCGGAGCCGATGTTCATCACCGCAGTCGAGGCCGCCGGCATCGACCGCGTCGAGGGCAGCCGGCCGCGCAAGGAAGGGGACCGGCTCGCCGCGTCATACGTCAATTTCTACATCGCGAACCGCCACGTGCTGATGCCGCAACTGGCTCCGGCCACCGACCGGCGGGCGCGCACCGCGATCGGGCGGGCGCTGCCGGGGCGCAAGGTCGTCGGCCTGCCCGCGCGCGAGATCCTGCTGGGCGGGGGCAACATCCACTGCATCACGCAGCAGCAGCCGCGGCCCAGGCGGGTCACCACGGTCAAGGGCAAGGCCAAAGCCAAGGGCTGACCGCAGGCGCGCCAGCGAGCCCGCCGCGCTCAGCGCCGCGCCAGCAGGAACACGCCGGCGACGACCAGCACGGCGCCGAAGATCCGCCAGCCGTCGACCGGCCGCACCGGGAAGCTCAGCACGCCGTAGTGGTCAATCAGCATCGCGGCCGTCATCTGGCCGGCGACCAGCAGCGCCAGGAAGGTCGCGCCGCCGATCAGCGGGCCCAGCACCGTCGAGGACGCGACGAACAGCGCGCCTAGCAGCCCGCCGCACCAGGCCCACCAGGGGGCGCCGCCGGCACCCGCCAGCGCCGGCAGCGAGCCGCGGCTGAACGCGACCAGAAGCAGCAGCGCGAGCGTGCCGACCGCGAAGTTGATCAGCGCGGCGCCCATCGCCGAGCCGGCGTAATGGCGCAGCGTCGCATTGAGCCCGATCTGGACGGCCAGCGAGACGCCGACGAGGGCGGTGGCCAGCATCGCGGTCAGGTGCATGGGAGTTTCCTGGTCAGTCTGCGGCGGATTGTAACCGCCGCCAGCCGACTTCGACGAATGCGGCGCGCCCGCGGCCCGGGAAGTAGCGGTGGCTGCCGAAGGCGAAGTCGGCCCGGTCCGCGTAGGCGCGGTCGAGCAGGTTTGTCGCGCGCAATGACAGGGTCCAGGCCGGCGCCGGCTGCCAGGCGAGGCGCAGGTTCCACAGCCCATGGCCGCCATAGCGGATCGTGTTCGCCGCGTTCGTGAAGTAGGGGCCGACCTGCAGCCACTCGAGCTCGGCGGACCAGTCGTCGTCGGCACGGCGCAGCCGCAGCGCGTGCAGCCGGCGCGGCGCCGTGTCGACGTCGTTGCCGGCCGTGACCTGCTCGCCCTGCTCGACGGCGGCGGTGAAGCGGTACTCGTGGCGTGCAAGCGTCCCGGTGCCCGACAGTGACCAGCGTTCCGACAGCCGCGCGTCGAGCTGGTATTCCAGCCCGACGTGGCGCGTCCGGCCGCCGCTGAGGTTGAAGCCCGCCGAATCGCGCAGGATCACGTCCCGCTTGTGCATGGCGAAGGCCGCGAGGTCGGCGGCGACGGGGCCGCGGCGCAGCCGCAGGCCCAGCTCGGCGGCATCGATGCGCTCGGAACCGAGGTCGGCGACCTGCTGCTGGCGTTGCAGCCGGTACAGCTCGGTCAGCTCGGGGGCACGGAAGCCGCGCGCGAGTGACAGCCAGGCCGCGACGCCTTCCGACGGGCGCCACAGCAGCGCGGCGCGCGGCGCGACATTCGTGAACCGGTCGGAGCGGTCGGCGGGGCGCGAGTACAGGCAGCCGCCGGGGCAGGGCAGGCCGTTCTCGTCGGTATTGCCGGCGAGCATCCGGTTGTCGTAGTCGTAGCGGACCTGTTCCGCGCGCAGGCCCGCTTCCAGTGTCCAGGCCTCGGCCAGCGGCCGACGCCACTCGGCGTAGCCGGCGAGCAGCGCCGAGTCGACTGCGTAGTCGTAGTGCCGGCCGGCCGGCCGGATCGCGTTGGCAGCCGGCGAGCCGCCGGTCGTCGGGCCGTCCTGGCGCTGCAGCAGCCGGCTGTCCGCGATCTCGGCATCCAGCCCGACGCGCAATTCACCGCCAGCGACATCCGGAAACATCCAGCCCGCCAGCACTGCGGCGCTGTCCTGGCCGTTGTCCTCGACCGGCTGCCCGAGCAGGAAGTGCTGCAGGAAGTCCATCCGGGAACTGCGCAGCACGGCGCGCAGGTCGAAGCGGCCGGCGGCGTAGTGCGCGAGGAGTCGCGCGCTGCGTGCGTCGCGGTAGGCCCCGGGATTCGGGTTCGAGCGGGCGATGCGCGGGTCGCGCCAGGCGTCGAGGCCGGTCACGAAGCCCGCGGTGTCCTGGTCGAGCCGCGTCAGCGACAGCCGCAGCGTCAGCGTGCCGTCGCCGGCGGCGCCGGTCCATACCGCGCCGATCTTCTGCTCGTCGAAGCCGGATGCGTCGCGCCAGCCGCCATCCGAGCTTGCATGCGCGTACAGGCCGGCGTGGCCGCCGCCCAGGCTGCCGCCGGCCGCGAACTTCGCGCGGAGCCAGGCGTCGCTGCCGGTTTCCAGCGCCAGCGCCAGCGCAGGCAGTTCGGCGGGTGACGGTGGTATCACGTTGATGATTCCGTGCACGGCACTGGAGCCATACAGCGCGCTGCCGGGGCCACGCAGCACCTCCACGGCGGCGGCCTGCTCGACGTTGAGCTCGAACAGCTCGTTGACATTGCAGGTTCCGACCGGCCGGATCGGCACGCCGTCCTCCAGCACCAGCACGGCGCCACAGGCGCCGGCGCCGGTCAGCACGGGCGAGCGCAACGCGGTCAGCGATTCCTGGCCGCTGCCGCGCTGGAGCAGCGCGCCGGCGGCGCGGTTCAGAAGTTCCGAGGAGTGGGTCGGCGCCACCAGCACGACGGTGGCGGCGTCGATGCGCGTGATGCTGCCCGGATGCGTCATCAGCGCCGCGGGCGCGCGGGTCGCCGTGACGACGACTTCGTCCAGCGCGGCGCCGCCGGCCGCGGGCGCGGCCAGGAGCATCAGCAGGGCGCCATGCAGCTTGGTCCGGGACATGGCCGGATTATCGGCCAGTGCGCCGGCAGGCGGCCAACGGGCCGGATCCGGCGACCGGCGTGCTAACATCGCGCCGTTCCGACAGACCCGCTGCATGACCCGACTGATCACGATTCTGCTGTGTGCGCTGGCCGTTACGCCGGTGCTCGCCGGGAGTGCTGCGCCGGAAGGTGACCGGCCGCGCGTGGGCCTCGTGCTGTCCGGCGGCGGCGCGCGCGGCATCGCGCACGTCGGTGCGCTGAAGGCGCTCGAGGAGGCCCGCATCCCGGTGGACGCGATCGCGGGCACCAGCATGGGCGCCGTGATCGGCGGCCTGTACGCCTCGGGGATGTCTGCTGCCGAGATCGAGCGGCTGGTGCAGACGCTGGACTGGAACAAGGCTTTCAGCGACCGGCCGCCGCGCACCGACCTGAACTTCCGCCGCAAGCAGGACGACCGCGAGTTCCTGGTGCGGCTGCCGCTGGGCGTCAAGGGCGGCAGCCTGCGGTTCCCGCGCGGCCTGATCCAGGGCCAGAAGCTGACGCAGATCCTGCGCCGCGAGACGGTGCCGGTGGCCGGCATCGAGGACTTCGACCGCCTGCCCATCCCGTTCCGCGCGGTCGCGACCGACCTCGAGACCGGCGAGCGGATCGTGCTGGGGCAAGGCGACCTGACCGTCGCGATGCGCGCCAGCATGTCGGCGCCCGGCGTGTTCGCGCCGGTCGAGGTCGACGGCCGGCTGCTGGTGGACGGCGGGCTGGTCGAGAACCTGCCGGTCGACGTCGCGAAGGAACTCGGCGTCGACGTCGTGATCGCCGTCGACGTCGGCTTCCAGCCGGTTGGCCGCCGCGAACTTAACTCGGCGCTGGCGGTGTCGAACCAGATGCTGACGATCATGATGGAGCGCGAAACGCGCCGGCAGCGCGGGCTGCTGGAGGAGCGCGACGTGCTGGTCGAGCCGAAACTCGGCACGATGTCGTCGATCGAGTTCGGCGAGACCCGCAAGTTGATCGGGCTGGGCGAGTCAGGCGTGCAGGCCCGCGCGTCGCAGCTGGCCGCGCTGTCCATGGACGAGCAGGCCTGGCAGCGCCACCTGCAGGCCAGGGCCGGCAACGGGGCCGGCGCCCCGGTCATCCGCTTCGTCCGGGCCGATTCCGATTCCTCGCGCTACAAGGAGCGCATCGAGGCGGCGCTGTCGCCGTTCATCGGCCAGCCGCTGGATTCGCCGCGGCTGGAGCGGCGGCTGTCGCAGCTCTACGGCGACGGCATCTTCGAGTCGCTGGACTACCAGGTCGTCGACGAGGGCGGCGCGCAGGGCCTCGAGGTCGCGGCGCGCCGCAAGAGCTGGGGGCCGAACTACATCTGGTTCGGGCTCGAGCTGCAGGACGACTTCGAGGGCGCCAACAGCTTCAACGCCGGCGTCCGCGCGCAGGTCACCGAGGTCAACCGCTACGGTGCCGAATGGCAGGTGGACCTGCGCATCGGCGGCAGCCCGCGCTTCTTCACGGAGTTCTACCAGCCGCTGGGCTACGCCTCCGACTGGTTCGTCGCGCCGCACCTCGTGCTGGAGCGGCGCCCGGTGGACCTGGTGCTGGGCGACACGCGGCTGGCCACCTACCAGCTCAGGAACCAGCAGGTGGGCCTCGACATCGGCCGCGAGTTCGGCAGCTGGGGCGAGATGCGCGTCGGCATTGCGCGCGGCGAGAGCCGGCAGCGCCTGCGTGTCGGCAACCCGAACGACCCGGACCTGCCCGAGGCCGCGGACTTCGATCGTGGCGAGCTGTTCGGTCGCTTCAGCGTGGACCGGCTCGACGACGTCTATTTTCCGCGGCAGGGCGAGTTGTTCACGCTGCAATGGAACGCCGCCCGCGAGGGCCTCGGCAGCAGCGAGGACGCCGACCGCGTCTCGGCGGACCTGATGATCGCGCGCTCGGTCGGGCGCAACACGCTGTTGCTGTGGGCCAGCGGCGGGCTGGTCGTGTCCGGCTCGCAGGACACGATCAGCGATTTCTTCCCGCTCGGCGGGTTGTTCAACCTGTCGGGGCTGCCGCCGGACTCGCTGAGCGGCCGCAACTTCGGCATCGCGCGCGGCATCTATTACCGCCGGATCGGGCGCGGCGGCAGCGGTTTCCTCGACGTGCCGACCTATGTCGGCCTGTCGGCGGAACTGGGCAACGTCTGGGACAGCCGCAGCGACATCAGCCTGCGCAGCGCGCGCTGGAACGGCGCCGCCTTCGTCGGCTTCGACACGATCCTGGGACCCGTCTACATCGCCGCCGGCCTCGACGAGGGCGGCGACCGCAGCTTCTACCTGCTGCTCGGCCGCGTGCGCTGAGGCCGCTCAGGCGGCCTGTTCGCCCCCTGCGCGCCCGACGCGCTCGAACACCAGCGCCGGCTCGTCGCCGCGCCGCGAGTACGGGTGGCGGCTGGCCATGTCGGTGAGCGCATGGTCGCGCTCGCGCTCGGTCGCGAACCAGTGCAGCATTTCCCAGTCGGCGCCGACCAGCTTCGCGAAGGGGTCGCCCGGTGGCAGGCTGACGCGGATGCCGTATGGCCGCTCGGCCGGCGGCGCGGCGCGGCTGTTGTGCTCGTGGCAGATGCCCATGGCGCGAAAATATCAGAAGCGGCGGTCGCCCGCTCCCTCGCGGTCGGCCCAGCCGAGCAGCCGGCGGGTCACGAACAGGTACAGGCGCTTGCCGGTCGCCATCCACAGCCGCGCATGCGGCGCTGGCTGTGCCAGCAGGCGGCGCTGCCGGCCGGTCAGCCGCGCCGGGCAGTAGCTGCGCTTGTGCTTCAGCAAGTGCCGCAGGTCCTCGCGGGCGAGGGCGCGGAACAGCCGGCCGCGGCGCCGGCTGGCCGTCGCCAGCTGGAAGTCGACGACGGCAGGGCCGCCG
>JBFGAO010000015.1:0-10781 GCA_041568095.1 Steroidobacteraceae bacterium
GAGGACGGCGCCGTCCTCGTGCCGCAGGGTCCCGGCCTCGGCGTCGAAGTCGACCCGGACAAGCTCAGGAAATACGCGAAGTCATGAAGGTCGCCATCCTCGGCGCGGGCGGTGGCGGCGCCTCGGCGGCCGTCGACCTCGCGCGCCAGGGGCACCAGGTCAGCCTGTGGAACCGCTCTGCAGAGGCGATTTCCGGCTTCGTCGCGGCCGGCGGCATCCGGCACCTGGGCGTGCTCGGCTCCGGCCTGACAAAAGTGCCGCTGATCACGACCGACCTGCAGCAGGCCGCCGACGGCGCCGACGCGCTGCTGGTCTGCCTGCCGACGCTCGCGCACGCGCCGCTCGCGGCGCAGCTGGCCGGATGCGGCCTCGGCTCGACGCCGGTGATCCTGAACCCGGGACAGTCGGGCGGCGCGCTCGAGTTTGCGGCGGTGTACGCGCGCGCCGGCGTCGCCGCGCCACCGCTCGCGGAGTTCTCGACGCTGACCTACGTCGCGCGCAAGCCGGCGGCCGATACCGTGCACACCAGCGGCCGCGCGAAGGCCGTCTGGGTCGCCGCGCTGCCAGGCGGCGAGGCGGCGCTGGACGCCGCGCGCGCGCTGTACGACTGTGCGCGTCCCGCGCCAAACGTGCTCGCAACCGCGCTGGCCAACGTCAACATGGTGCTGCACCCTCCCGGCGCGATCCTCGGCGCCGCCTGGGTCGAGCGGACCGGAGGCGACTTCACGTTCTATGTCGAGGGCCTGACCGACGGCGTCGGCCGCGTCATGGAGCAGCTCGACGCCGAGCGGCTTGCGGTCGCGGCCGCCTTCGGCCTCGGTCTGCCGGACCTGTTCGACGAGATGCGCACGATAGGCACCATCGAGGCCGGCACTGACCGCTCCCAGGGCCTCGCCGCCGCGATCCGCGGCGGCCGCGCGAACGCGCGGATCCGCGCGCCCGACAGCCTCGACCACCGCTATTACCGCGAGGATTTCTGGTACGGCCTGCAACCGTTCCTGGCGCTCGCGCGGATCGCGGGCAGCGAGGTGCCGGTGGCCGAAGCGCTGTTCAGGCTTGGCGTCGCGCTGACCGGCCCGGTCCGAGAAGGCTTTGGCCGCAGCGCCGAGGCGATGGGCATCGCCGGTCTGGACAAGGCCGGCCTGCTGGCTAAAGTCACCGGGACCGCCACGAAATGAGCCCACCACAGGACATGCCCGGACCCGAATTCGCGGGACTGCAGCTCGCCGTCGTCGGCGGCGACGAGCGCGAGCAGGAGATCTGCCGGCTGGCCGCGGCCGCCGGCGCGCGGGTGCGCGCCTTCGGCTTCCCGTGGCCGGCGGACGGCATCGACGGCGTCACGCGCGCGGCGAGCGCGGCCGAGGCCATGGACGGCGCGCGCATCGTGCTGTTCCCGATACCCGGCATGACGGCGGACGGCGCGATCTTCGGCGACGAGCGCATCGTGCCCGACCGCGAACTGCTGGGCCGCATGGCCGCGAACGGCCACATCATCCTCGGCAAGGCCGGCCCGTCGCTGCGCGACGCCGCGAAGGCGGCCAGAGTCGGACTGCACGAGTACGAGCACGACCAGGAACTGATGCTGCTGCGCGCGCCTGCGATCGCCGAGGGCGCGCTGCGCCACATCATCGAGAACACCGACATCACGATCCATGCGTCCCGTGCCTGCGTGGTCGGCCAGGGCAACATGGGCATCACGATGACGCGGACGCTGCTCGCGCTCGGCGCGCGCGTCACCGTCGCGGCCCGCAACCCGGTGCAGCGCGCGCTGGCCTACACGCTCGGCGCCGACACGATCGCGGTCGACGAGCTCGCGGCGCGCGCCGGCGACTTCGACATCGTCTGCTCGACGGTGCCGGCGCCGGTCGTCGACGCCGCCGTGATCGACCGGCTGCCGCCGCGCGCGCTGGTGATCGACCTGTCCGCACCGCCCGGCAGCTGCGACCTCGAGCACGCCAGGCGCAGCGGCCGCCGCGGCGTCTGGGCCCGCGCGCTCGGGCGCCGCGCCCCGATCACGGTCGGCGCCAGCCAGTGGATGGGGATCCGCAAGATCATCGCCGGCATCGTCGGCGAGGGCGCCCGCGCGTGAAGGCCGACCTGGTCATCCGCAACGCGCGCGTCGTCGACTTCAAGGACGACTACGCGGGCGGCGTCGCGGTCCAGGACGGCCGGATCGTCGCGGCAGGCCTCGACGATGCGCTGCCGGACGGCCGCCGCGTCATCGACGCCGGCGGCCGGGTGCTGATGCCGGGCGTCGTCGACACGCACTGCCACCTCGGCGTCGCGTTCCCCTACGAAGAGGACATGCGCACCGAGACCGCCGCCGCGGCCAGCGGCGGGCTGACGACGATCTGCCTGTATGCGCGCAGCAAGCTGCCGTCCTACCTGCCGTTCTACGAGGAGCGGCGCACGGTCGGCGAGCAGAATTCCTGCGTCGACTTCGGCCTGCACTTCGGGATCCAGCGCGAGGAGCACATCCACGAGGTGCCGAAGATCGCCGCCGAGACCGGCGTCCGGTCGTTCAAGCTGTATTTCGGCTACGAGCCCGACAACCCGATCGGCATCGTCCCGGCCACCGACGGCTGGGTCTACGCGACGATGCTGAAGGTCGCGCGGATCCCGGGCGGCGTCGTGTCGGTGCACTGCGAGAACACCGCGATCGCATCGTGGCTGAAGCAGGAGATGATCGCGTCCGGCCGCCAGGACCTCGGCGCCTACACGGAATCGCGGCCGGCCTTCTGCGAAGTCGAGACGATCCGGCGCATGATCTTCCTGGCCGAGCGCACCGGCTGCCCGCTGCAGCTCGTGCACACCTCGGTCGGCGCCGGCCCCGACCTCGCGGCCGAGGCCCGCGCCGCCGGCGTCGACGTCACGGTCGAGACCTGCCCGCACTACCTGCTGCGCACGGCCTACGACCCGGACCTCGACATGCGCGCGAAGATCTCGCCACCGCTGCGCGACGAGACCGAGAGGGAATGGCTGTGGAAGGGGCTGCTGGCCGGCAAGGTCAACTCGATCGGCAGCGACCACGTGCCCTTCCTGCCCAAGCGCGGCGAGGACCTGTGGAAGGAGTTCCCGGGCGTCGTGTCCTTCCCCTGGGAGCTGCCGCTGCTGGTCACCGAGGGCGTGCTGAAGCGCGGGCTGACGCTGCAGCAGCTGTCCGCCGTCAATGCCTACCGGCCGGCCCGGCGCTTCGGCCTCTACCCGCAGAAAGGCTCGCTGGAGCCCGGCTCGGATGCCGACCTGGTGCTGATCGACCTCGACGAGGAGCGCCCGGTGCGCCACAGCGGCAAGGGCACCTGCATCTACGAGGGCCGCAAGCTGCGCGGCTGGCCGGTGCTCACCGCCGTGCGCGGCCGGGTCGTGTACGAGGACGGTAAGGTGGACGAAACTGCGCACGGCACCGGCCGCTGCGTGACCCGGCCCTCGTAGGTGCCGGCGCCCCGATGACGCAGGCCGCGTACAAGGACGTCGCGCTACCGACCAGGCCAGGGCAGTCCTTCGACCTGCACATCGAGGCGGGCAGGATCGCCGCGATCAAGCCCGCCGCCGGCCCCGCCCGGTGGGTCGCGCTGCCGCCGCTCGCCGACATGCACCTGCACGCGAACCGGGCGTTCACGCTCGGGCCCGAGCTGCCACGCGACTTCGAGCATGCCGTCGCGCTCGTCGCGGAGATGATCACCAGCTTCGACACCGCCGCCTACGAGCGGCAGGCCCGCCGGCTGTTCTCGCGGCTGGTCGACAAGGGCACCGCCGTTGCACGGACCCATGCCGACCTCGGCCGGGTCGTCGGACTCGACGCCTTGCAGGGCACGCTGGCCGCGCGCGCCGCATTCGCCGACCGGCTCGACGTCGAGATCGTCGCGATCGCGAGCCACGAGGACGACCCGGCGGACCCCGCAACCGCGGCGCTGCTGCGCGAGGCCCGGGCCGCCGGCGCCGACCTGCTCGGCGCGGTACCGGCCTTCTACGCCGACCCGGCGCGCTCGATCGACGCAATCCTGGACCTCGCCGTCGAGCTGGACTGCGGCGTGGACCTGCACCTGGACGAGCACCTCGACGCCGCGCGCAGCCAGAGCGGGCACCTGGCGGCGAGCACGCGCCGCCGCGGGCTGGCCGGGCGCGTGACGCTGAGCCACGGTTGCGCGCTGTCGGTGCTGGACGCGGCGGATCGCCAGCGGGTCGTTGCGGCGATCGCCGAGGCGGGGATCACCGTCGTCGCGCTGCCGACCACCAACCTGTACCTGCAGGACCGCGGGCACGGCCATCCGACGGTGCGCGGCCTGACGGCCGTCGGCGAGCTGGTCGCGGCAGGTGTCGACGTCCGCGTCGGCAGCGACAACATCCAGGACGCGTTCTATCCCTACGGCTCCGGCGACCTGCTCGACGTCGCGGCGCTGGCCGCGACCGCGGCCCACCTCGAGGACGCGGCCGCGCTGCTGCGCACGATCTGCGCCGGCCGCGCCGGCCTCAGCGCCGGCGACCCGGCCGACTTCCTGCTGGTTCCCGGCGCCCAGCTGTCGGAGATCCTCGCCGACCGGCCGGCCGGACGCCTGCGGCTGCGCCGCGGCATCGAGATGCGCCTGCCCTGAGCCGCCGTCGGTTGCCGGGGCTGTGATCACAAGTTATGATCATGGTCCCCGTTTCCGCGCGCCCACAGGGAGACAACAGCATGCGGCCCGCAATCCTGTCGCGTCTGCAGTCCATGATGGACGCCAGTGGCCTCGACGCCGTGCTCGCCGTGTCTCCCGAGAACTTCGCCTACCTCGCCGGCTTCGTCGTGCCGTCCCAGCCGCTGATGCGCTGGCGCCACGCAGCCTACGTCGTCACGCGTGGCGGCGACTGCGGGATCCTCTGCGTCGACATGGAGGAGACCACCGTGCGCGCCAAGGCCGGCGGCGAACAGATCGCGGTCTGGGGCGAGTTCAGCGACCAGCCGATGCAGGTGCTGGCGCAACTGCTGTCCGGCATGGGCCTCGCGAAGGGGCGCATCGGCACCGAGTTCGACTACCTGCCGGCTGCCGCGCACACATCACTGCAGGGCTTCCTGCCCGGCGCGACCATCGTCGCCGCCGAGGAACAGCTCGCGCGGGCGCGCCAGATCAAGACGCCCGAGGAAGTGGACCACATGCGCAGGCTGTCGCGGATCGCGGACCAGGCGATCCACGACGCGCTGCACGCGGTGCATCCGGGCAGCACCGAGATGGACATCGCCGGCGCGCTGACGCGCAACGTGTTCGCGCTCGGCGCGACGAACTTCAAGCTGATGATCGTCGCGACCGGCGAGCGCAGCGTGTTCCCGAACGTCGGGCCTACCGATCGCGTGCTGAAGGACTCCGACATCTGCCGCGTCGAGATCTTCTCGGTCATCGACGGCTACCACGCCGGCGTGTGCCGCACCGCGCGCGTCGGGGCCGCGCCACCGAAGGCAGAGGAGATCTGGCAGAATCTGGTCGAATGCAAGTACCTGGTGATGGACATGATCAAGCCCGGCGCCAGCTCGCGGGCGATATATGAGGCATTCACTGCCCACCTGGCCCGGCTGAATCTCCCGCCGATCCGCTTCATCGGCCATGGCATCGGCCTGCACCTGCACGAGAAGCCCTACCTCGCCGCGCACGTCGACGTGCCGCTCGAGGAAGGCATGGTCCTCGGCATCGAGCCCCTCGTTTACAACACCGGCTACGGCTTCGGCATGCAGAACAAGGACATCGTCACCGTGACGGCGTCCGGCTGCGAGCTGCTCTCGGACTACACGGACACCGACAAGCTGCTGGTCGTCTCCTGAGCCGGCCGGGCGCGCGGTGACACACGAATGCGCACACTGATCGAGAACCTCGACTTCGTCCTGACGGTCGACAGCTCCGACCGCGTCCTGCGCCGCGCCAGCGTCGTCGTCGACGGCGACCGGATTGCCGCGATCGTGCCGGCTTCGGACGCGGATTCGCTGCGCGGGCAGACCTTCGACCAGGTGCTCGACGGCCGGCGGCTCGGCATGTGCCCCGGATTCGTCGACGCCCATGTGCACCTGTCCGAGACCCTGTCGCGGGCCGTGTTCCCGGACGACATCGACACGCGCACCTGGGTCTTCTACTGGGCCAAGCCCTTTTACGCCCGTGTCGGCGAGGACGACGAGCGCTGCGGCGCGATGCTCGCCTGCGCCGAGATGCTGCGCTCGGGCACGACCTGCTTCCTGGACATGGGCGCGCAGAACGACCCCGGCATCGTCGTCGGCGCCGTCGAGTCCGCCGGCATCCGCGGCGTCACGGGCCGCCACGCCGCCGACGTCGTGCCGGAGCGCCTGCCGGAGGGCTGGACGCAGGAGATGGTCCGCCACCACTTCTTCGACGACGCGAAGTCGGCGCTGGCCGCGCTGCGCGACGCCGTCGAGCGCTGGCACGGCGCGGCCGGCGGCCGGATCCGCTGCTGGGTCAACATCGAGGGCAAGGAGCCCTGCAGCCTGGAATTGCACGTCGGCGCGCGGGCGCTGGCCGAGCAGCTCGGCGTCGGCACGACCTACCACCTCGCGACCAGCGTCGAGGAGGCCCGCATCGCTGAGCGCAAGTACGGCAAGCGCCCGGTGCAGCGCGTCGCCGACGCCGGCGGGCTGGGCAGCAACCTGGTCATCGCGCATGGCACTGCGCTCGACGACGCCGAGTGCGAGCTGATCCGCGCCGCCGGCACCAAGATCGCGTTCTGTCCGGGCACCAGCCTGAAGCTCGCCAAGGGCGCGGCTGCGATCGGCAAGTACCCGGAGCTGCTGGAAGCGGGCGTCACCGTCGCGCTCGGCACCGACGGCGTCTCCGCGTCGGGCAACCTGAACCTGATGCGCCAGATGTACGTCGCGGCCGGCCTGTTCAAGGACGCGCGCAACGACGCCGCGCTGGTCGGCGCGCGGCGCGCGCTGCGCATGGCGACGATCGACGGCGCGCGCGCGCTGGGCTGGGACGACGAGATCGGCTCGCTGGAGCCCGGCAAGAAGGCAGACTTCATCCTGTTCGACCTCGATCACGTCGAGTGGTCGCCGTTCCACGACCCGCTGCAGGCGCTGGTCTGGTCCGCGTCGACCGCGTCGATCGCGCAGACCTGGGTCGACGGGCGCTGCCTGTACCGCAACGGCAAGGTCCTGACGATCGACGAGCGGGCGCTGTACGCGGAGGCGCGCGAGCGTGCCGCGGCCATCGTCGCGCGCGCCGGCCTGGCGAAGGACGGCCCGTCGACGTATGCGTCGGTGTACGAGTAAGGCAAAGCCGCCAGACAGAGGAGACAGCCAATGCCAGTCGTGACCGTACAGATGTGGTCGGGGCGCACGGTCGACCAGAAACGGCGGCTCGTCCGCGCGATCACCGACGCGATGGTCGAGCACGCGGGCGCCAATCCCGACGCGCTGCACGTGATCATCCAGGACGTCCCGAAGGACAGCTGGGGCCGGGCCGGCGTGCTCGGCACGGACCGGAAAGATGTCTGAGGAACTGCTAGACCGGCTCGAGCCCGGTACCAGCGCGCTGGTCGTCATCGACCTGCAGAACGCCTTCTGCCACCCGGACGGCACGCTCGGCCGCTCCGGCGTCGACACCGGCCGCCTGCAGTCCGTGATCCCGCCGCTGCGCCGCCTGATCGAGCAGTGCCAGGCCGCCGGCATGCCGGTGCTGTGGACCGTCCAGGAGCACTTCGAGCAGGACGCGCGCCGGGCCCGCAAGCGGCTGCCGGCACACACGACGCGGCGCAAGGGCGTCTCCGCGCTCGCCGGAACCTGGGACGCCGCGATCGTGGACGAGCTCGCCGACCTCGCGCGCGACCCGTCGCTGGTCATCCGCAAGCACCGCTTCGGCGGCTTCTACGAGACCCGCATGGAGATCGTGCTGCAGATGCTCGGCGTCACGTCGCTGTTCGTGACCGGGCTGACGACCAATGCCTGCGTCGAGACCACGATCCGCGAGGCCTACCTGCGCGACTTCGACGTCATCGGAGTCGAGGACTGCGTCGCCGGCGTCAACGCCGACTGGGAACAGGTGGCGCAGCAGGTCTGGCAGCAGTACTTCGCGATCACCTGCAGCTCGGCGCAGGTGCTGTCCTGGATCGAGCGGCAGCGGCAGCCGCGCGCCGTCGCAATCCACCACATGCTGCTGAAGGTCCGCGACATGGACCGCGCGGCGGATTTCTACCTCGGCCTGCTCGGCTTCGCCGCGCGCCCCGACGCCAAGCCGCTGCCGGACGGGCGGCCGTTCATCTCGACGGTGCAGGGTCTGGGGCTGACCGCCGGCGGCCCCGAGGCGCCGGAGCAGCTCGACCACATGGCCTTCCGCGTCCGCAACATCGACGCGCTGAACACGCGGCTGAAGGAAGCCGGTGTCAGCTTCGAGCGCGAGCTGGGGCCGGGCCCCTACGGCCGCGCGATCTACGTCCGCGACCCCGACGGCAACATCGTCGAACTGTTCGAGTGAACCAGGACCCGCCCATGCCCCTGAATCAAGCGCTGCTGCTGGATGCCTACCGCCGGATGGCCACGATCCGGGAATTCGAGGACCGCATCCACGTCCTGAACGAGAAGGGCGTGCTGCCTGGCTTCATCCACCTGTCCGCCGGCCAGGAGGCCAGCGCCGTCGGAATCTGCGTCCAGCTGCGCGACAGCGACTGGATCTCCAGCACCCACCGCGGCCACGGCCACTGCCTCGCGAAGGGCTGCGACGTGACCGGGATGATGGACGAGATCTTCGGGCGCGTGACGGGCCTGTGCCGCGGCAAGGGCGGCTCCATGCACATGGCGGACCTGCGCAAGGGCATGCTGGGGGCGAACGGAATCGTCGGCGCCGGCGTGCCGCTGGTGGCCGGCGCGGCGCTGCGCTCGCGGGTCGTCGGCTCCGACGACATCGGCGTCGCGTTCTTCGGGGACGGCGCCTTCAACGAGGGCGCGACGCTCGAGACGATGAACCTCGCCAAGGTCTGGAACCTGCCGATGATCTTCGCGCTGGAGAACAACGGCTACGGCGAGGCGACCCCGGCGGAGTGGGCCATCGGCTCGGACA
The DNA here is from genome assembly GCA_041568095.1 of Steroidobacteraceae bacterium. Taxonomy (GTDB): domain Bacteria; phylum Pseudomonadota; class Gammaproteobacteria; order Steroidobacterales; family Steroidobacteraceae; genus SCUD01. The sequence continues at coordinate 9,027 of JBFGAO010000015.1, forward strand.
TCGTCGGCCGCGCGACCGGCTTCGGCCTGCCGGCGACCGAGGTCGACGGACACGACTTCTTCGCCGTCCACGCGGCCGCGCGCGGCGCGATCGAGGCGGCCCGCGGCGGCGGCGGCCCGCAGTTCCTGCACCTGAAGCTGGCGCGCTACTACGGGCATTTCGAGGGCGACGCCGCGACCTACCGGGAGCCGGGCGAGGTCGCCCGGGTCAAGTCCGAGAAGGACTGCCTGATGCTGTTCCGCAGGAAGTGCCAGGAGTCCGGCTGGCTGACGGACGAGGCGCTGGACGCCGTCCAGCAGGAAGTGCTCGCGGCGATAGACGCGGCGGTCCGGCACGCCGAGGCGGCGCCGTGGCCGACTGCCGCCGACCTGCAGACCGACGTCTACTCCTCCTACTGAGCAAGGTTGCACCAGATGAGCCGGAAATCATTCCGTGCGGCGATCAACGAGGCCCTCCGGCAGGAGATGCGCCGTGACCCGTCGGTCATCCTGATCGGCGAGGACATCTGCGGCGGCACCGGCGGCACCGGCGAGCAGGACGCCTGGGGCGGCGTCATGGGCGTCACGAAGGGCCTGCTCGGCGAGTTCGGCCCCAACCGGATCCTCGACACGCCGATCAGCGAGACCGCCTATATCGGCGCCGCGGTCGGCGCGGCGGCTTCCGGCCTGCGCCCGGTCGCCGAGCTGATGTTCTGCGACTTTCTCGGCGTCTGCTTCGACCAGCTGATGAACCAGGCGGCCAAGCTGCGCTACATGCTGGGTGGCAATGCGGACATCCCGCTCGTGGTCCGGATGCAGGTCGGCGCCGGCCTGAACGCCTCGGCCCAGCACAGCCAGACGCTGCACGCGCTGCTGACCCACGTCGCGGGCCTGAAGGTCGTGATGCCATCGAACCCCTACGACGCGAAGGGCCTGCTGATCGCGGCGATCCGCGACAACGACCCGGTCATGTTCCTCGAGAACAAGGTCATGTACGACGACACCGGCGAGGTGCCCGACGAGCCGTACACGATCCCGTTCGGCATCGCCAACGTCACGCGCTCCGGGGCCGACGTCACGATCTGCGCGCTCGGCCGCATGGCCAATTTCGCGAACCAGGCCGCCGATGAGCTCGCAAAGGAGAACATCGGCGCGACCGTGATCGACCTGCGCACGGCCTCGCCGCTCGACGAGGAGACCATCTTCGAGTCGCTCGAGGAGACCGGGCGGCTGCTCGTCGTCGACGAGGGCGGCCCGCGCTGCGGCCTCGCCTCGGACATCGCGGGCATCGTCGCCAGCGGCAGTGCGTTCCGCTCGCTGAAGGCGCCGATCCGGCTCGTCACGCCGCCCCACACGCCGGTCCCGTTCTCACCGCCGCTCGAGAAGCTGTACCTGCCCTCCCCCGAGAAGATCGCGGCGGCCGCACGTGAAGTGGTGAAGTCATGACGGAAGCCCGCATCCACGCGCTGACCCTGCCGAAATGGGGGCTCAGCATGACCGAAGGCACGATCGTCACGCTGCACAAGGCCGAGGGCGACGCGGTTGCCGCCGGCGACATCCTCGCCGACATCGAGAGCAGCAAGATCGCCAACGAACTGGAGGCGCGCGACGCCGGCGTGCTGCGCCGCTGGCTCGTCGCCGAGGGCGACACCTGCGAGGTCGGGGCGCTGATCGGCGTGATCAGCGACCCCGCCGTCGGCGATGACGAGGTCGAGCGCTTCGTCCGCGGCTTCGCGCCCGATGCGGGCGGCGACGCGCTGCCGGCCGCGGAAGCGGC
>JBFGAO010000016.1:0-10371 GCA_041568095.1 Steroidobacteraceae bacterium
ACCACCGCGAGCCGCTCGCCGCGGCGCACGACGGCGTTGGCGCCGCGCAGCACGCGCACCGTCGCCGGCCCCTGCCGGAACTCCCTGACCAGGCCCTCACAGGCCAGCACGATGGCTTCGTTCATCATCGGCATTCCTCAGACTTCATGGCGCAGCGCATCGGCGGGCTCGGTCGCCGCCGCGCGCCAGGCCGGGTACAGCGTCGCGGCGATGCCCAGCAACAGCGCGGTCGCCGCGACCAGCGCGACGTCCGCGGGGCGCACGTCCGCCGGCAGGTCGGAGATGAAGTAGACGCGCGGGTCGACCAGCGTGATGCCGAGCAAGCCCTCCAGCGCGCCGACGACGGCCGTGACGTTCCAGGCGATCAGTAGGCCCAGCAGCACGCCGGCCAGCGTGCCGACGACGCCGATCGCGGTGCCCTGCACGACGAACATCGCCAGCACGTCGCGCGGCGCCGCGCCCAGCGTGCGCAGGATTGCAATGTCGCCGCGCTTCTCCTTCACGACCATCACCAGCGTCGAGATGATGTTGAATGCGGCGACCGCGACGATCAGCAGCAGCACGACGAACATGATCGACTTCGTCACCTGGATCGAGCGGAAGAAATTGCCGTGGCGGCGGCTCCAGTCGCTGACATAGAAGCCGCCACCCTGCGACAGCGCGATGTCCCGGACCGTCTCGGCGGCGCGCCAGGGGTCGGCAAGCGCATAGCGCAGGCCGGTCACGTCCCCGCCGAGGCGCAGCAGCCGCCGCGCGTCCTCCAGGTGCACCAGCGCAAGCCCGCGGTCGTACTCGTACATGCCGACGTCGATCAGCCCGGCCACCGTGAAGCGGCGCATCCGCGGCACGATGCCGGCCGGCGTCACGGTGCCCTGCGCGACGACCAGCAGCACCGTGTCCCCGGGCACAAGGCCCTGCTCCTCGGCCAGCACGCGGCCGAGCAGGATCCGGTAGCTGCCCTCCTCCAGCGCCTCCATGCCGCCGTCGCGGACATGGCGCTGCAGGCTCGACACCCTCGCCTCCTCGTCCGGCAGCACGCCGCGCAATTCGACCGCCGCCGAGCGCTGCCCGCTGACCAGCATCGCGCGGGCCTCGACGTAGGGCGCGACGGCGACGACGCCGGGCCGCGCGGCCGTCTCGTCCCGGACGGCCTCCCAGCCCCGCAGCCGTCCGTCCAGGCCCTCCAGCGTCGCGTGCGCGGCGACGCCGAGGATGCGTGACTGCAGTTCGCGCTCGAAGCCGTTCATGACCGACAGCACCGCGACCAGCACCGCGACGCCGAGCGCGATGCCGGCCATCGACAGCCCCGAGATGAAGTCGACGAAGCGGTTGTCGTGGCGCGAGCGCAGGTAGCGCGCGCCGACCCACCAGGCCCAGCGGCCGCCCCCCTGTTGTGCCTCACTCATAGCGCAGGGCCTCGGCCGGTTCGGTCGCTGCGGCGCGACGCGCCGGGTAGACGGTGGCCAGCAGCGTCAGCAGCAGCGCGATGCCGCCGACCAGGCCAACGTCGGCGGCACGCAGTTCGGACGGGATCCGCGTGATGTAGTAGACATCGGCGTCGAAGACCTGGAAGCCGAGCCAGCGCTCCAGCACCGGCGCGATGTCGCCGACGTTGGCGGCAAGCGCGACGCCCAGCAGCACGCCGGCCAGCGTGCCGGCCCAGCCGATCACGGTTCCCTGCACCAGGAAGATGCCGACGACCCCGCCGGGCGCCATGCCCAGCGTGCGCAGGATCGCAATGTCATTGCGCTTCTCCGCGACGACCATGACCAGGCTGGCGACGATGTTGAATGCGGCGACCGCGACGATCAGCAGCAGGATCACCGTCATCATCGTCTTCTCGAGGCGGATCGCGTGGAAGTAGGCGGCGTGGTCGCGCGTCCAGTCGCGGGCCTCCGTGCCGGCCGCGGTGCCGGCCAGCGGCGCCAGCCGTGGCGCGTCGAAGGGATCGGCGAAGAACAGCTGCACGCCGGCCGGCGCCGCAACGCCCGCGAGCGCGGCGACGTCGCCGAACTCGGCCAGCGCGACGACCGCGTCATGGTCCGCGAGGCCGATCTCGAACAGCCCGGCGACCTCGAAGGAGCCGATCTTCGGCTCGAGCGCGCCGTCCCCCGCCGTGCGCGGCAGCAGGATCGTGACCCGGTCGCCGATGCCGGCCTCGAGCTGCACGGCCAGCGCGCGTCCGAGCAGCACGCGCTGCGCGCCCGGCTCGAGCCGGCCGAGCGTGCCGGGCGGCATCGCCTCGCGCAGCAGTTCGTTGCGCTCCTCGGCCGCGACGACAACGCCGCGCAGCGTGACGCCGGCCAGGTGAGGCCCGGACGAGACCAGGCCCTCGACCTGCACGAAGGGCCGTGCATCGACGACGCCGGGCTGCGTCGACGCGCGGCGCGCGAGCCCGTCCAGTGCCGCCCGGTCGGCCGGGCCCGGCAGCGTCGCGTGCGCAGCCAGGGCCAGCAGCCGCGAGCGCAGCTCGCCCTCGAAGCCGTTCATCACCGACAGGATCGTGATCAGCGCAGCGACGCCCAGCCCGATGCCGGCCAGCGACACCCAGCTGATGAAGGACACGAAGAACTGGTGCTGGCGGGCGCGCACATAGCGCAGCCCGATCCCGATCGGCAGCGGTGTCAGCATGGCCGCCTATTGAAGCACAGGCGCGCCATTCTCCGCAGGAATTCGGGAACTCGATCAAGGATTTATCGGGCCATCCTCGACCCGGCTTCACCCGGTGTTACACTGCGCGCCGGAGGACGACAGATGACGATGCTACGCAGCCTGCTGCTGGGTGCCCTGCTGGTCGCGCCGGGCGCGGCGGCCGAGACCCTCAGCACCGATACCGGCAATCCCGCCGCGATCGCCGACCGGCCCGAGCGCGGCAGCACGATGGCGGCCGTCCGCGCCCGCTACGGCGAGCCGGCCGTCGCCCATCCCGCAGTCGGCGACCCGCCGATCACGCGCTGGGACTATCCGCAGTTCTCCGTGTTCTTCGAGCACAACCTCGTGCTGCACGCGGTGCTCATCAGGACGCCGCCGGCCGGCTGACCCCGCCGCCGGTTGGACCCTACCCGGAGACCTGAGCGGTTCCTCCCCGCGGCCGGCGAGCGCCGGCGCTGGGGCGAGCTGTACGGCGCCAGCCAGGCGCTGGTGCTGGCCCGTGCCGCGGCCGCCGCCGCCGCACCGCTCGTGGTCGTCGCGCCGTCCAGCCGCGAAGCCGACCGGCTGCTCGCCGAATTCCGTTTCTTCGCGCCGCCAGGGCTCGTGCTGCTGTCGCTGCCCGACAGCGAGACGCTGCCCTACGACCCGTTCTCGCCCCACCCCGACATCGTCTCGCAGCGGCTGAGGACGCTGGCGGCGCTGCCGTCGCTGCGGCGCGGCCTCGTCGTCGCGACGCCGCTCGCATTGCTCGGAAGGCTGCCACCGCCGCAGTTCGTCGCCGGCCAGGCCTTCGCGCTGCGCCGCGGCGAGCGGCTCGACCCCGTCGCGTTCCGGGAACGGCTCGCCGCCTCGGGCTACGCGCACGTGACCCAGGTGCTGGCGCCCGGCGAGTTCGCGGTGCGCGGCTCGGTCATCGACGTGTTCCCGGCCGGGGCCGACGGCCCGTTCCGGCTCGACCTGTTCGACGACGAGATCGAGACGATCCGCAGCTTCGATCCCGGCGATCAGCGCTCGACCGAGCAGCTCGACGCGATCAGCCTGCTGCCGGCGCGCGAGTTCCCGACTTCCCCGGACGCGGTGGCCGGCTTCCGTCGCCGCTGGCGGGCGCGCTTCGAGGGCGACCCGCAGGCCTGCCCGGTCTACCGCGCCGTCAGCGACGGCCTGGCGCCGGCCGGCATCGAATGCTGGCTGCCGCTGTTCTTCGATGCATCCGCGACGCTGCCCGACTACCTGCCGCAGGGCAGCGTCATCGTCGACGCGGCCGGGCTCGGCGAGCGGCTGCCGGCCGCCTGGGACGACATCGTCGCGCGCCACGAGCAGCTGTGCCACGACCGGGAACGCCCGATCCTGCCGCCGGCCGAGGCCTTTGCGGACCCGGCGCTGCTGCTGCCGGCGCTGCAGGCGCATCCCTGGCTGGAACTCGCGGCGGTCAAGGCCGAACCGGTCTCGTCGCCGGCGCCGGTCTGCAACTTCCGGACCGAGCCGCCGCCGCCCTTGCGAGCCGACCCGCGCGCGCCGGACCCGGCGCATGCCTTCGCGCGCTTTCACGAGGGCTTCGCGGGCCGCGTGCTGCTGGCCGCGGAGTCGCCGGGCCGCCGCGAGCTGCTGCTGGACCTGCTGCGCCGCCAGCAGCTGCAGGCCGTGCCGGTCGAGGGCTGGGACGCATTCACGGCCGGCGACGCGCCGCTCGCGATCACGGTCGCGCCGGACCTGCGCGGCCTGGTGCTGCCGGACGAGGGCCTGGCGCTGGTCGCCGAGGAACAGCTGTTCGGCGAGCGCGCCCGCCAGGAACGCCGCCGCCGCCGCGCGGAGCGCGACCCGCAGGCCATCCTCAGCGAGCTGGCCGCGCTCGCACCTGGCGCGCCGGTCGTGCACGAGGAATACGGCGTCGGCCGCTACCGCGGCCTGCGCGTGATGCAGGTCGACGGCCACCCGGCCGAATTCCTGGTGCTCGAATACGCCGGCGGCGACCTGCTGTACGTGCCGGTCCATGCGCTGGACCGCGTCGCGCGCTACACGGGCGGCGCGCCGGACACGGCGCCGCTGCACCGCCTTGGCACCGAGCAGTGGGCGCGCGCGCGGCGCCGGGCCGCCGAGCGCATCCGCGACGTCGCGGCCGAGCTGCTGGACCTGTACGCGCGCCGCGCTGCGCGCGAGGGCCGCGCGGTCGAGTTCGACGAGCAGGGCTACCTGGCCTTCGAGTCGGCGTTCCCTTTCGAGGAAACGCCCGACCAGCAGGACGCGATCCACGCTGTGCTCGCCGACCTGCGGACGGGCCGGCCGATGGACCGCGTCGTCTGCGGCGACGTCGGCTTCGGCAAGACCGAGGTCGCGTTGCGCGCCAGTTTCGCCGCGGTGCAGGCAGGACGGCAGGTCGCGGTGCTGGTGCCGACGACGCTGCTCGCGCAGCAGCATGCGCAGACCTTCGCCGACCGATTCGCCGACTGGCCGGTCCGCGTCGAGGCGCTGTCGCGCTTCCGCAGCGCGGCCGCGCAGCGCGAGATCCTCGCCGGGCTCGCCAGCGGCAGCGTGGACATCGTGATCGGCACGCACCGGCTGCTGCAGCGCGACGTCTCGTTTCGCGACCTCGGGCTCGTGATCGTCGACGAGGAGCACCGCTTCGGGGTCAGGCACAAGGAGCGGCTCAAGCAGCTGCGCGCCGACGTGGACCTGCTGACGCTGACGGCAACGCCGATCCCGCGCACGCTGAACATGGCGATGGGCGGCCTGCGCGACCTGTCGCTGATCACGACGCCGCCCGCGGAGCGCGTCGCGATCGAGACCTTCGTCTGCGAGTGGAGCGACGCGCTGGTCCGCGACGCCTGCCTGCGCGAGCTGCGCCGCGGCGGGCAGATCTACTTCGTGCACAACCAGGTCGAGGACATCGACGCGGTCGCCGCGCGGATCGCGCGGCTGGTGCCGGAGGCACGGGTCCGCGTCGGCCATGGCCAGATGCGCGAGCGGGAGCTCGAGCAGCTGATGCTGGACTTCTACCACCGCCGTTTCGACCTGCTGGTCTGCACGACGATCATCGAGTCCGGCATCGACGTGCCGACCGCGAACACGATCCTGATCGACCGCGCCGACCGCTTCGGGCTCGCGCAACTGCACCAGCTGCGCGGCCGTGTCGGGCGCTCCCACCACCGCGCCTTCGCCTACCTGTTCGCGCCGCCGCCCGCGGCGCTGCCGGCTGATGCCGTCAAGCGCCTCGAGGCGATCGAGGCCCTCGAGGACCTCGGCGCCGGATTCACCCTCGCGACGCAGGACCTCGAGATCCGCGGCGCCGGCGAGCTGCTCGGCGAGGAGCAGAGCGGACAGATCCAGGAGATCGGCATCGGCCTGTACCTGGACTTGCTGCAGCGCGCGGTCGAGTCGCTGCGCGGGGGCCGCGAGCCGGAGCTCGAGAAGCCGCTGCACGCCGGCCCCGAGGTCGACCTGCAGCTGCCGGCGCTGCTGCCCGAGGACTACATGCCGGACGTCGCGCTGCGGCTGCAACTGTACAAGCGTATCGCCGGCGCTGCCGACGTCGCCCGGCTCGACGAACTGAGGGCCGAGATGATCGACCGCTTCGGGCCGCTGCCGCCCGCCGCGGCGATGCTGTTCCGGATCCACGGGCTCCGGCAGCGCGCCGCCGCCCTCGGCCTCCGCCGGCTTGCGATCGGGCCGGCGGCCGGCCTCGTCGAGTTCGCCGAGCAGCACCACGTGGACCCGGCGCGGGTGATCCGGCTGGTGCAGCGCGAGCCCTCGCGCTTCCGGCTCGACGGCTCGCACCGGCTGCGCGTGGCCTGCGAGGCCGATGACGAGCCTGCGCGGCTCGCGCTGGCCGACGAGCTGCTGACGCGCCTCGGCGCGGCGCCCTGAGGGACTTCAGGCGTCGAGCTGCAGCGGCGGACGCTCGAGGCAACGGGCCGCCGCCGTCGTCGCCTGCTGCCAGCGGTCGCCCGCGCACAGCGCCGCGCGACCCGGCGCCTGCCGCCCGTGCAGACGCACCATCCGGACCTGGCGGACCGGGTCCGGTTCCGAGGCGAGACCGTCAAGCAGCGCGATCGCGGCGGCGCGGTCGTTGCAGACCGGCAGCACGTCGCAGCCGGCCGCGAGCGCGAGCCGGGCGCGCTCGACGATGCCGCCGAAGGCGGCGGCGCCCGCCATCGACAGGTCGTCGGCGAAGACCGCGCCGGTGAAGCGCAGCTGGCCGCGCAGGCAATCGCTGATCCAGCGCTGCGACAGGCTCGCCGGCCGCTCGTCGACGGCCTCGAAGACGACGTGGGCGGCCATCACCGACGGCAGTCCGTTCGCGAGCAGGCGCCGGTAGGGGCGCAGGTCGGCTTCGATGTCGGCCCATTGACGCCGGTCCACGGGCAGCGCGACGTGCGAGTCGGCGGCGACGGCACCGTGGCCCGGGAAGTGCTTCGCGGTGGCGGCCATGCCGGCCTCGCGCATGCCCAGCATCCAGGCCACCGACAGCTCGCCGACAGCCTCGGCGTCGCCGTGCAGGGCCCGGTCGCCGATGACCTCGCTGAGGCCATGGTCGACGTCCACGCAGGGCGAGAAGGACAGGTCCACCCCCGCTGCCCGCAGCTCGGCGGCCATCAGCCAGCCGAGCTCGCGCGCGAGCCGCAGGCCCTCGCTCGGGTCCTCGTCCCAGCGCCGTCCGAGCAGCCGCGGCGGCGGCAGCGCCGTGAAGCCCTCGCGGAAACGCTGGACACGGCCGCCTTCCTGGTCGGCCGCGACCAGCAGCGCAGGGCTGCGCAGGCCGTGGATGTCCGCGACGAGGCGCTCGAGCTGCGCCGGGTCCTCGTAGTTGCGGCTGAACAGGATCACGCTGCCCACCGCCGGGTGCAGCAGCAGTTCGCGCTCCTCGGGCTCCAGCGCGATGCCGTTCAGGTCGAGCATCACGGGTCCCAGCGTCATGCGCGCCCCGGCTCGAAGACCGCGATGGACTCGACGTGCGAGGTGTGCGGGAACATGTCCATGACGCCGGCCGCCAGCAGCCGGAAGCCGTGCGCGTGCACGAGCTCGCCGGCGTCGCGCGCCAGCGTGCCCGGGTGGCAGGACACGTAGACGATGCGGCGCGCGCCGCAGCCCGCGACCGCCGCGAGCACCTCGCGCGCGCCAGCCCGCGGCGGATCCAGCAGAACGCGCTCGTAGCGACCCGCGGCCCAGCCGGCGCCCGCCGGGTCGCGGGCCAGGTCGCCGACCTCGAAGGCGGCGTTGGCGATGCCATTGCGGGCAGCGTTGTCGCGGGCGCGCGCGACCAGTGCCGCGTCGCCCTCGATGCCGGTCACACGGGCGACGTGGCCCGCGAGCGGCAGGCTGAAGTTGCCCAGCCCGCAGAACAGGTCCAGCGCTGCGTCACCCGGCTCCGGCGCCAGCAGCTCCAGCGCCTGCGCCACCATCTTGCGGTTCACGACGGCGTTGACCTGCACGAAGTCCGTCGGCTCGAAGGCGATGCCGGCCGGCAGGCCGGGCAGCGCATAGGAGAGCGGCGTGGCCGGCGGCGACAGCGGGCGCACGGTGTCGAGACCGCCCGGCTGCAGGTACAGCTCGACGCGATGGCGCGACTCGAAGGCCCGCATGGCCTCGAGGTCCGCCGGCGAAGGCTCGGCCAGCACACGCAGCACCAGTGCCGTCGCCTCATCCGCGATCGCGACCTCGACCTGCGGCACGCGGTCGCGGATGCTGAGGCCGCCCAGCAATTCGGAAAGTGGCGTGATCAGCGCGCCGGCCGGCTCGGCCAGCACCTCGCAGCGCCCGATGTCGGCGATCCGGAAGCCCGCCCGCTCGCGGAAGCCGACCAGTGACCGCCCTTTCTGCGTCACCCAGCGGCAGCCCAGCCGCGCCCGCCGCCGGTAGGCCCAGGTCGGGCCGGTCAGCGGCGGCAACCAGCTGGCCGGCTCGACCCGGCCGATCCGTGCCAGTTCCGCGGCGACCTGCCGCTGCTTCGCGACGATCTGCGCGTCCTCGCGCAGGTGCTGCAGCGAGCAGCCGCCGCAGACGCCGAAATGCGGGCAGCGCGGCTCGACGCGCTCGGGCGCCGCACGCAGCACGTCGGCGACCACGGCCTCGTCGTGGCGCCGGTGGCGGCGCCCGCGCTGCAACCGCACCCGCTCGCCCGGCAGCGCGCCGTGCACGAACACCGCCTTGCCGGCAACGCGCGCGACGCCGCGCCCGTCGTGGGCCAGCGACTCGACCTCGGCCTCCTCGGCGGCGGCCTCGGCGCTCATCCCGGCTGCCATGCCGCGGCGAACTCCTGCCAGTGCGACTCGGGCCGCTCGGCCAGCCAGGCGCGCGTGCGCTCGACCTCCGCCTCGTAAGCCGGCGCGTCGAGCCGTCCGCGGACCAGCTCGAAGCGCAGGTACAGCAGGTAGGTGTTCAAGACGTCGGTCTCGCAGTAGGCGCGGATCTCGGCGAGCCGGCCGTCGCGGTACGCGCCCCAGACCTGGTCGCCGCTCATGCCGAGCTTGCCGGGCAGCCCGGCCAGCAGCGCGACGCGCTCGAGGCTGGCGCGCCCCCGCGCCTGGTAGGCGGACAGCACGTCCATCAGGTCCAGGTGCCGGGCGTGGTAGCGGTTCAGGTAGTTGTTCCAGCGGAAGTCGCGGTCCGAGTCGCCGGTCTCCCAGTAGCGCGGCGCCGCGACGCCGTGGCGCAGCAGCCGGTAATGCAGCACCGGCAGGTCGAAGCCGGAGCCGTTCCACGAGACCAGCGTCGGCTGCAGCTTGTCGATGCCGCCGAAGAAGCGCTGCAGCAGCTCCTGTTCCGGGCTGTCGGTGGCGCCGACGCTCCAGACCAGGAACTGGTCCTCGTGGCGCAGCGCCGCCGCGATCGCGACGACGCGGTGCTGCTCGTAGGGCAGGAAGTCCGAGCCGGTCTCCTCGGCGCGCTGCGCGAACATCGCCTCGGCGACGGCCGCATCGTCGGCACCGTCCATGCCGAGCAGCCTGCGTCCCAGCTCGACGTCGGGGACCGTCTCGATGTCGAAGACCAGGCAGTCAAGCACCGCAGTCACCGGCTCTTCATCAGCACCGCGACCGCGACCACCAGCCCGGCCTCGTCGGTCAGGCTGACGTGGCCCTCGCCGGCGCCGAGCCGGTCCGCGACGGCGCGGCCGCGCGGCGAGAACAGCACCTCGGGCCGGCCCCAGGCGTTCGCGACGACGCCGACGTCGCGGATCCAGATGCCGTGCCGGAAGCCGGTGCCGAGCGCCTTCGCGATCGCCTCCTTGGCGGCGAAGCGCATCGCGAGGAAGCGCACCGGGCGCTTGTTGCCGTCGAAGGCCTCGCGCTCCTGCGGCAGCAGCAGGCGGTCGACGAAGCGCTGGCCGTAGCGCTCGTAGGTCGCGGCGATCCGGTCGACCTGCACGACGTCGGTGCCGATGCCGAAGATCATCTGCGCCTTGCCTCCTGCATCAGCCGCTTCATCTCGGCGACCGCCGGGCCGAGTCCGCCGAACACCGCGCGCGCGACGATCGCGTGGCCGATGTTGAGCTCGGCCAGCTCGGCGATCGCGGCGACCGGCTGCACGTTGTGGTAGTCGAGGCCATGACCGGCATGCACGGCCAGCCCGCAGGCGGCGGCGTGCCGCGCGGCCTCCTGCAGCCGCCCGAGCTCGCGGGCCTTGTCCCCGCCGACTGCCTCGGCATAGGCGCCCGTGTGCAGCTCGATGACCGGCGCCCCGGCACGCACCGCTGCGTCAACCTGGCGCAGGTCCGGGTCGATGAAC
>JBFGAO010000017.1:0-10016 GCA_041568095.1 Steroidobacteraceae bacterium
AAGCCCGTGCGGACTTGCGGCGGCCAGCAGCAGCTGGCGCGCGCCCGCTGCGACCGCCGGCCAGGGGCCGTCCGGCCGCAACGCCGCCAGCCGCGCCAGCAGCGGCCTCATCAGATAACTCGGGTTGAGGCGCAGCCGGCTGCCGGTCGCGAAGCCGCGGGCGGCCGGCAGCAGCACCGGCCCGAAGGCGCGCGTGGCCCGCAGGCATTGTGCAGCGAGTCGCGCCAACAGCGCGTCGGACTCCTGCTGCCAGCGGTCATTGCGATGCAGGCCTGCGGCCTCGGCGAGGCAGTAGCAGATCAGCAGGTCCGCGTCGCTCGCGTTGTTGTCGTCGAGCACCGCCCAGTTACCGTCGCTGCGCCGCCCCCAGGACCAGGCCGGCAGCCGGCTCGCGAAGTCGCCGCCGCAGAGGTTGTTGCGGGTCCAGTCCAGCAGCAGCGCGAAGCGCTCGCGATCGCCCAGCACGAGGGCGTGGAACAGTGCATAGGCCTGTCCCTCGGAGGTCGAGCGGGCCTCGGCTCCGTGATCGATGACCCGGCCGTCGGCCTGTACGAAGCGCTGGTGGAACGCCTGCCACAGGCGATCGAGGTCGGGCTCCGGCGGCGCCGCAGCCAGGCTGGCCCGGGCCGGCTTCGCCCAGTGCAAGGCCAGCATCCCCGCCAGGAACTCGCGGCGGCCGATCATCCGGCCGCGTCAGAACTCGACCGGTTCACCGGCTTCCTGCCGTCGCTGCAGGCGGCGGCGCAGCAGCACCCAGACCATCAGCGCCAGCAGCACCAGCAGGCTGCCCGCGACCCCGACCAGCAGCCACGGGTAGCGCGAGAACCAGTAGTCGGCGCGCGTGGACAGCCCCGCGTCCCCGACATGCCAGGGGCGGCCCGTCGACTGCGTCGTGACCGGGGCGTCGACATCGGTCCACAGCGCCAGGTCGCCAGCCAGCTGGTTCCAGACCTTGAACTGGACCAGTGCGGCGCTGCGCCGCGCGAACTCGCCCGGCGCGGCCGTCAGCAGCACGACGCTGCGGTCGCCGCCCGGGTGGCGGAATTGCATCAGCGCGGCGGTGCGCTCCGGGCCTGCGGCGGTACCGGCCACCTGTGCCGTCAGCGCGGGCTCCAGTTCAGCGGAGCGGCCGGGCCCTTCGAGGCCCAGCACGCGGTGCCACCAGCGCTGCTCGGGCACTGGCACCGCGCGCGGCAGCAACTCGCGGACGTAGTCGATCCGCAGCAGCCGGCCGAGGTCCGCAGGCGCCGCGTCGCGCAATGCGTCCGGCAGCCGGTCGGCGCCGCCGACCAGGATGGTGTCGCGATCCGCGGCGGCGGCGGGCGGGCCGACGCTGACGTCCATGTGCTGCAGCGCCGTGCCGCGGACCTGCGCCAGCTTGCCCGCCAGCGTGAACGCGGCGGCCAGCGTGTCGCTGCCGTCGTCGGCCAGGCGCATCGCGAGGCCCTCGCCGTCCGGGTCGGCTGCATGCGGGAAGCCGGCATCGCGGAACAGGCCGAGGTCGGGCAGCCGGGCGTAGTGGCCGGCCGGCGGAATCGCGATCTCGGAGTCCCCGTGCAGCGTGACCGGGAAGCGCGAGCCGCGCGGCGCGCACTCGCCCGGCACGGCCGAGCGCGTGACGGACGCGAATTCGAGCACGTTGCGGCCGGGCCGGAAGGCCCGCAGCGGGATCGAGAGGCGGTAGTCGACGAAGCGCTCGCCGCGGATGTTCGAGAACGGCACCGAGCCGGCGAAGCTGCCGTTCAGCGACACGTACAGTGCGGAGTCGACCGACAGGCCGGCCGGATAGGCGAGGTGCAGGCGCACCTCGACGGCCGCGCGCTCTGCGGCATAGAGGTCGGCGGGCAGCGTGAACTCGAGCCGCGCCGGGTCCGCGGCCAGCGAGGTCGTCGCGACGCCGAGGCTGTCGAAGCGGTAGCGGGAATCGGCCAGCAGTCCGCGCTCCGCCGCGTAACGGTGAGCCGGCGCGACGGACAGCCGGGCGACCGACAGCATGCCGGTGTCCGGCAGCGGCAGCGTCCTCGAGACGTTGAAGGCCAGCGCCGCGCGCTCGACCTCCTCGGGACTGCGGCCGGTCACCAGCAGGATCGCGTCGGCCGGATTCGCATCCGAGCGGTAGACCGCGAGCGTCGGTCCGCCGACGGTGTCCAGCAGCGCAGCGCTGACGACGCCGGCCAGCGCCGCGGTCGTGCCGACGACGATCGCGTCGCCGCGCTCGTCGCCCAGGCCCGGGAAGCGCCCGCTGCCGGCCGCCGGCGTCGAAGGGCGGCCATGGGCGATGGCCAGCGGGTGGAAGCGGTAGTGAAGCGCGGCGCCGCGCGCGGCCGCCGATGCGGCTCGCAGCGACTCGGTGCCGCGCCCGGTGTAGACGGTCACCGGTCGCGGCGACCACAGGCGCTCGTCGAAGACGTCGCCGAGCCGCGCGAGGCTGGCCGGGACGGGGCGCTCGCGGTACTCGAGTTGCAGCACGGTCTCGAGCGGGTCGATCTCCTGCCAGGACTCCGGTGGCTCGCCGACCTCGCAGTTGGTCGGGTAGTGCTGTACGCCCTCGAAGCGCAGTTCGTTGTAGCCGGGCTTCAGCAGCCGCACCGGCAGCTCGAGCTCGGCGGTCACGACCGGGCGGCCCGCGATCACCGGCACCTGGCCGGCGACGACGCCATTGACGCGGACGACCAGCTGCGAGCGCTCCGGCAGCAGCACGATGGACTGCACGACCTTGAGGCGGAGCTGCAGCGACAGCGGCTCGATGCGTGCACTGATCGGCAGCGCGACTGCGCGCTGCGCATGCTGGAACTCCAGCCGCAGCGGCCGGCTGTCGCCGGTCAGGTCGGCGAGCGTGCGCCGGGCGGTCAGCCGGCCGTCTTGGCCGCTTGCGGGCGCATGGAAGCCGGCTGCCAGGACGAGGAGCGCGAGGCAGAGGATCCGCTTGCAAGCCATGGGTCGGTCTCTCGTGACGGGGCCCTGTCGGGGCCGGGGTCTCGGGCACTGCTGCGCCACCGGATCGCGCCGGCCAGCAGTGTCGCGAAGTGGGCGTAAAGATACCGCGTGCCGATCCAGAAAAGTATGGCCAGCGGCCGCGTGATGCCGATCGGGTCGGTCCGGTGGTGGCGCATCTGCTGCCAGCGCTGGCTGCTGCCGTAGGCCTGGGCAACCAGGCGGCGCTGGTCCTCGAAGGACAATTCGGCGAAGGCGAGGCCGATCGCGAGGCCGCCGGCGGTCGCATCCACGCGCCGGACGGTCATGTCGAACAGGTCCTCGCGCCCGTCCTCGGGCCGCACCACCTGCATGCAGGAGGGTTCCCCGTCGGCGACCGTCGGCCAGGGGCCGGGGTCGGCCACGAAGCGGGCACCGCCCAGCGACAGGTCGGTCACGCGGCCCGGCAGCAGGCTGCCGTCCGACATCGTCAGCCGGGCCCGGCGCCAGGCCGGCACGCGCGGGTCCTTGCGGCGCTGCCGGCGCTCCAGCAGCGCGCCGAGGGCCGCGTGCAGGTAGAACAGGCTGAAGGTGATCCACGCCAGCGTGATCGCGGTCGTCTCGCGCTCCAGCGGCTGCGCGTCCCAGCGCCAGATGCCGAACGCGACAGACGCGATCGCGATCGCGTACAGCAGGTAGAAGGGCCGCACCATCTGGCTGATGAAGTCGTGGTCCCAGTTGCCGGCCTTGGGCGTGACGCGGAAGGTCGGCGCACGCGGGTTGCGGAACACGCGCAGCAGTGCCGGCGCATTGAACGGCGCGAGCAGCACCTCGTAAAGCTGCGAGAAGAACAGCCAGCGCACGTCTCCGAACAGCAGGTCGTCGACCATGTAGCTGACGACCACGTGCGGGATCGCGTAGACAAGGATCTCGAACGGGCTCGCGTTGAAGATCTTCAGCCCGAGGATCAGGAAGGCGGCCGGCGCCAGCAGGAAGATCAGCCGCGCGAAGCCGAAGAACCAGAACATCGTGCTGTTCAGGTAGCTGAGGCGCTGCGGCGCCTTCAGCCCGCGCTGCGCGAGCGGGTTGGTCAGCAGGAAGATCTGCGTCATGCCCTGCGCCCAGCGCGCCCGCTGCCGGACGAAGGCATCGAAGCTGGGCGGCTGCAGACCGGCCACCATCGGCCGGTTCACGTAGACGCTGCGCAGGCCGCGACCGTGCAGGCCCAGCGAGGTCTCGGCGTCCTCGGTCACCGTGAAGGTCGCGAGGCCCTTCGCATCGGCCAGGTGGCTGCGGCGCAGCAGCGCCGCGGATCCGCAGAAGAAGCTCGATTCCCAGAAGTCGAGGCCCAGCTGGATCTGGTCGTAGAATACCTCGCTCTCGCCCGGCATCCTGCCGTGCACCTTCAGGTTGCGCTCGACCGGGTCGGGCGTGACGAAGAAATGCGGCGTCTGGACCAGGAACAGGCGCGGGTCGCGCTGGAAGTAGCCGACCGTGCGCTTCAGGATGTCCTCGGTCGGCACGTGGTCGCAGTCCAGCATCAGCAGCAGCTCGCCCTGCGTGCGCGGCAGCGCGGCGTTGATGTTGCCGGCCTTCGCGTGCCGGTTGTCCGGCCGCGTCACGTAGGTCGCGCCGGTGCGCAGGCAGATCTCGCGCAGCCGGGCCGCCCGGTCGGCGGCCGTGGCGGCCGAGGCCAGGTCGGAACTGCCGAGGCGGGCGTCGGTGCCGCCGTCGTCGCAGAGGTAGACGCGGACCTTGTCGCGCGGATAGTCGAGTTGCGTCGCCGCGATCAGCGTCGTCTCGACGATCTCGACCGGCTCGTCGTAGGTCGGCACCAGCACGTCGACGGTCGGCCAGGCATCCGGCTCGCCCTGCGGCTCTACGTCCGGGCGCTCCAGCGGCTGGATGTTGACGAAGATCCCGAGGAAATACATGCCGATCGCATACAGCTCGGCCGCGAACAGCGTCAGCGACGCCGCGAAGGAACCGAAGTCCTCGGTGCTGATCGTGTACATCGCACGCCAGCCGAGGTAGCGCAGCGACACGAACAGGCCCAGGCCCAGCAGCACGATCCGCAGCAGGTCGTGAGGCACCGGGCGAAGGTAGCGCAGCAGCGAGCGCAGCCCCAGGAAGGTCAGGATCAGCAGCACCGCCAGCACCGCCTGGGCCTCGACCCGCAGCGGGACCAGCGCCGTCAGCAGCTCGCAGGCGCCGGTCAGCAGCGCCGCCAGCTTGACCGTGGCCGGCGAGCTCAGGCTGCCCAGCGCCGGCAGGGGCGGGCGCCCGTTCACGGAGGTCCGGGCCACGATGTCCGCGGCCCCCCGCTGCTGGCAGTCCGGTGCCGTGAAGCCTCATGTCCCATAGGGCTCTGATTTTACGTTACTTATTGCCTCCCAACGATTGATTTTTCAGAAAATTGCTGTGACGCAGTTCACAGATGTCGGGCCGGCTGGCAGCTGTGCCGGTCAACGGCAGCGACGGCAAGGCGTTCGGAATACCAGCAAGCGAGGGCGGGCCGGGACGCGCCGCCACGGGGAGCACCGATGAAGCCGCGCATCGCCGGACTGCTGCTGATGACTTTGGTGCTCGCTGCCTGCGGCGGAGGCGGGGCGCCGGCACCGACGGGCGGCGGTTCGGGCAGCCAGCCGCCGGCGCCGCCGCCGGTGCCGCCGCCGGCGCCTGCGCCGATCAGCAAGGCCGAGGCCTGGGGCTTTTTGACCGAGGCAAGCTTCGGGCCCACCGAGGCTGCGGCCGACAGGGTGATCGCGGTCGGTTACGAGCGCTGGATCGACGAGCAGATCGCGGCCGCGCCGACCTGGCACCTGCCCTACCTGCAGTCACGCCCGGCGCCGCAGACCCAGGCCGACCGGCTCGATGCCTGGTTCCAGGCCGCGCTGCGCGGCGAGGACCAGCTGCGCCAGCGCGTCGCCTATGCGCTGAGCCAGATCCTCGTCGTGTCGGACATCGGCGCGCTCGGCAACGAGCCGGCGGGGCTGGCCTGGTACTACGACATCCTGGTGGACGGCGCCTTCGGCAACTACCGGCAGCTGATGGCGCGGGTGACCCTGAGCCCCGCGATGGGCGTCTACCTGAGCATGCTCGGCAACCAGAAGCCCGACGCGGTCCGCAACATCCGGCCCGACGAGAACTACGCACGCGAACTGATGCAGCTGTTCACGATCGGCCGCGTGCTGCTCGAGGCAGACGGCAGCGAGAAGCTGGACGGCTCTGGCGTGCCGCTGCCGTCCTACGACCAGGAGGTCATCGAGGGATTCGCGCACGTCTTCACCGGCTGGACCTACGCCGGCTCGCGCAACTTCACGCGGCCCAGCCGCAACTTCCTCGCGCCGATGGAGCCCTGGGCCGAATACCACGACACCGGACCGAAGCGGCTGCTGGACGGCGTCACGCTCCCGGCCGGCCAGTCGGCAGAGAAGGACCTGGCCGATGCGCTGGACAACATCTTCAACCACCCGAACGTGGGGCCCTTCGTCGCGAAGCAGCTGATCCAGCGGCTCGTCACCAGCAACCCGTCGCCGGGCTACGTGCGGCGCGTCGCGCAGAAATTCAACGACAACGGCGCCGGCATCCGCGGCGACCTCGGCACCGTCGTGCGCGCGGTGCTGCTCGATGGCGAGGCGCGCAATCCGGCGGGTGACGCCGCCGGCAAGCTCAAGGAGCCGCTGCTGCGGCTGACGCAGCTGTGGCGGGCCTACGGTGCGAAGGCCGACAGCGGCCGCTACCTGTTCCCGAACCCGGCCGGCTGGTTCGGCCAGGCGCCGCTGCGCTCACCGTCGGTGTTCAACTTCTACAGCCCGTTCTACGCGCCGCCCGGCGAGATCGCCGACGCGGGCCTGGTCGCGCCGGAAATGGAGATCACGACCGAGATGACGGCCGCGCAGACCAACACCTACCTGGCGCTGGCCGTCTACATCCAGAACACGACCAACGCGAACCGGCGTCCCGACGACATCGTCATCGACTTCGAGGCCGACCTGCCGAGTGCGCAGGACCCGGCCCAGCTCGTGACGCGGGTTGCGGGCCGGCTGATGGGCGGCCAGGTCTCCGCGGCGCTGCGCGAGCAGGCAGGCAATCTCGCGGCGCAGCAGCCCGCGTCGAACCCGGCGGGCCGCGTCGCCGAGGTGCTGCACCTGCTGGTCACGTCCCCCGAGTTTGCCGTCGAACGCTGAGGAGCCCGCCATGCCGCGCTGCAACCGTCGTGATTTCCTCGGGGGCGCCGTCGCCACGGCGCTGGCTGCCGGCCTCGCCGCGACCTCGCTGGAGGCGCGCGCCGAGCTGCCCGGCTACCGGGCGCTGGTCTGCCTGTTCCTGTTCGGCGGCAACGACTCCTTCAACATGGTCGTGCCGCGCAGCGAGGCCGAGTACAACGTCTACGCGCAGTCGCGGCAGAATCTCGCGATCGAGCGCTCGGCGCTGCTGCCGATCAACCCGCTGGACCCCGACGGGGCACAGTACGGACTGCACCCCGCGATGTCCGGCGTGCAGCAACTGTTCGAGTCCGGGCGGCTGGCCGTCGTCGCGAACCTCGGGCCGCTGATCCGGCCGACCAGCCGCGGCGAGTACCTGGACAAGGCGGTGTCTCTGCCGCCGCAGCTGTTCTCGCACAACGACCAGCAGGACCAGTGGCAGACGCTGAAGGGCAGGAAGCTGCTGCGTTCCGGCTGGGCAGGCCGCATCGCGGACCAGGTCGCGGCCGAGGTCGCGGGGCAGCAGCTGCCGATGAACGTGTCGCTGTCCGGCGCGTCGCGGCTGCAGCTCGGCGAGCAGGCAGCGCCGTATGCCGTGTCGACGAATGGCGCGGTGACCTACGCGGCGCTCGAGTCCTCGATCAGCGGCGGCAGCGCGCGGCGTACGGCCTTCGAGGCGCTGCTCGGTGCGCCGCAGCAGGGCCTCTACGCGCGGGCGCTCAACGGCGTGCACGGGCGCGCCCTCGCGATGGCGCAGCGGGTCAATGAGGCGCTGTCCCAGGCGCCGGTGTTCGGGACGGCCTTCCCGCAGGGCGGGCTCGGCCAGCAGCTGCAGATGGTCGCGCGGCTGATTGCGGTCCGCGAGCTGCTGTCGGTGTCGCGGCAGGTCTTCTTCGTCTCGATGGGCGGTTTCGACACCCACGACGACCAGGTCGACCTGCAGCCGGGCCTGCTGGGCGGCGTCAGCGCCGGGCTCGCCGCGTTCGCGAGCGCGCTGGACGAGATCGGCGCCGCGCCGATGGTGACGACCTTCACGATGTCCGACTTCGGCCGCACGCTGACCAGCAACGGCGACGGCACCGACCATGGCTGGGGCGGCCACCAGCTCGTGATGGGCGGCTCGGTGATCGGGCGGCGCGTCTACGGAACGATGCCGCGGCTCGAGATCGGCGGGCCGGACGACACGAGCGGCGGCCGGATCATCCCGACGATCTCCGCCGACCAGTACGCGGCGACGCTGGCGCGCTGGCTGGGGCTGAGCGAGCCGCAGCTCGACGTCGTTGCGCCGCAACTCGCCAACTTCGGCGTCCGCGACCTCGGCTTCCTCGGCACCTGAGCGCAGGGGCGCCTGCGCCAGACGTGACTGGCGCTGACAGGTCGCGTCAGCAGAATTCGACGGCAAGCCCGGGCGCTTGCCTGCCGGCAGCCTGCCGGAAGTGGGATACTCGCGCGACACGGCGCCAGCCGACCGAGGGTGAATCCCGCCTTGCCGACGATCGCCAGTCTGCCGACGGTGCTGCGACCGCTGCGTGACCTCGGCCTGCTGCTGCTCGGCACGCTGACCGTGCTGTTCTTCCTGCTGCGGCTGACCGGCGACCCGGCGCTGGTGCTGGCCGGACCCGACGCCAGCGACGAGCAGGTCGCGGCGATCCGCGCCGAGTACGGCCTCGACCGGGGCCTGCACGTGCAGTACCTGTCCTATCTTGGCAACCTGCTGCAGCTGGATTTCGGCCGCTCGCTCGCCGACGGCAGCCCGGCGCTGCCGCGCGTGCTGACCGCCTACCCGGCGAGCCTGCTGCTGGCCGCGACTGCAATGCTGACGACGCTGGCGGTCGCGGTGCCGGCCGGCGCCTGGCTGGGCGCGCGGCGCGGCGGGCGCCTGCGCGCAACCGTGCGCTGGCTGCTGTTCGTGCTGCAGGGATTCCCGGGATTCGTGACGGCGCTGCTGCTGGTGCAGCTGTTTGCGATCGAGCTGGTCTGGCTGCCTGCGCTGGGCTCCAGCGGCCCGGTCGCGTGGATCCTGCCGACCGTGTCAGTCGCGGCCTTCCTGGTCCCGAAGCTGACGCGCCTGATCGAGGCCAACGTCGCGGCCGCGATCGGCTCGGCCTATGTGCGCACCGCGCGCGCGATCGGCGCGACCGAGCGCGAGGTGCTGTGGCGCCACGCGCTGCCGAACGCGCTGCTCGGCGCGACGGCGCTGATCGGCGCGCAATTCGCGTTCCTGATGACCGGGCTCGTGATCATCGAGTCGATCTTCGCCTGGCCGGGCATCGGCTGGCTGCTCGTGCAGTCGACGACCAACCTGGACTTCCCGGTCGTGCAGGCGATCACGACCGTCGTCGTCGTGACGGTGTTTGCGGTCAACCGGCTCGTCGACCTGCTGCAGCACGGACTGGACCCGCGCATCCGGCACCGCCAGTCGCTGGCCGCGGACGGTGCCGGATGAGCGAGATCCTCGCGCTGCCGCGCCCAACCTTGGCCGACCGCTACCTGGCCCGCTGGGAACTGCTGACCGGCGCGGCGCTGCTGGCGCTGGTCGCGCTGCTGGCGCTGCTGGGCCCGGCGCTCGCCGCCCAGTCGCCGGACTTCATCGACCTCGAGCAGCGCCTTGCGCCGCCGCTGACCGACGGGCACCCGCTGGGCACCGACCAGCTGGGCCGCGACATCCTGTCGCGCCTGATCTACGGTGCGCGCAACACGGTCGGCATCGCGCTGGTCACGACGTTGCTCGCGTTCGTCATCGGCGGCGGCCTCGGGATTGCCGCGGCGATCCGCAACGGCGGCTGGATCGATAACCTGCTGAGCCGTTCGGTCGACGTGCTGATGGCGATCCCGAGCCTGATCTTCGCGCTGATCCTGCTGTCGATGTTCGGCGCCAATACGATCAACCTGATT
>JBFGAO010000018.1:0-9822 GCA_041568095.1 Steroidobacteraceae bacterium
GGCGATCGCGAGTGCGTCAGCGTTCTCGGTCAGCACGATCGGGATCGCGATCAGCACGCCGACGATGGCCTCGCCGGCGATCAGCCCGGCCGAGAACAGCAGGCCCTGCTGCTTCAGGATCTCGGGGTCGCTGCCGGGGTTGCGGCGGCGGTGCCAGCGCGTCGCGAGCTCGGCGAGCAGGCCGCCGGCGAAGATTGGCGTCGACAGCTCCAGCGGCAGGTAGATGCCGACCGCGACCGCGAGCACCGGCGCGCGCCAGGACTTCCCGCTGCGCTTCAGGTGCTCGTCGAGCGCGATCACCAGTGCGCCGACGACGGCGCCGGTCGCGACCATGCCCCAGGGCAGGCCGTCGCCGAAGATGCCGCCGGCCACCGAGGCCATCAGCGTCGCCTGCGGGGCCGGCAGCGCCGTGACGCCCTCGCGGGCCGGCGTGCCGATGCCGTAGGCCTCCAGCAGCAGGTTCAGCACCGGCGCCATCACGGCTGCGGAAGCCAGCGCGCCGATACCCAGCATCACCTGCTGGCGCCAGGGCGTCGCGCCGACCAGCTGGCCGGCCTTCAGGTCCTGCAGGTTGTCGCCGGCGATCGCGGCGGAATTGCAGATCACCGCGCCGATCATGATCGCGGCGACCGGCCCGACGGTCGAGCCGGGGCCCAGCATGGCCAGCAGCACGAGCGATGCGAACAGGATCGTCGAGATCGTGATGCCGGACACCGGGTTGTTCGACGAGCCGACCAGGCCCGCCATGTAGCCGCTGACCGACGAGAACACGAAGCCGGCGACGACCATGATCACGGCCATCGTCAGCGAGATGCCGAGGTTGCCGACGACCGCCTGGTACAGCGCGAACAGCGGCAGCACGAACAGCACGATGCCGCTCATGATCGCGCTCATCGGCAGGTCGCGCTCGGTGTGCGGCACCTGCGCGCGGCCGGCGCCGTGCATGCTGAGGCCGCTCCTGACGCCGGACAGCAGCGACGCACGCAGCGACCACAGCGACCACAGGCCGCCGATCAGCATCGCGCCGACGCCGATGTAGCGGATCTGCGCGCTCCAGATCATGTACGCGGCGTCCTCGGCGGACGCGCCGACGAGGTCGGCCGCGAGCGCCGGGTCGTAGTCGACCAGGAAGGTGTTGTAGAACGGGATGAACACCCACCAGGACAGCGCGCCGCCGGACAGCATCAGCGCGCCGATGTTGAAGCCGACGATGTAGCCGACGCCGAGCAGCGCCGGCGACAGGTTGATGCCGAAGAAGCCGATCGTGCGCTCGCCGAAGAAGCGCGAGGCCGTGAACGCCTCCGGCGACAGCTTCAGCCCCGACAGCGCGAACTTGAACAGCGCGCCGGCGCCGGCCGCGAAGCCGAGTGCGCGGATGCCGCGGCCCGGGTCCTCGCCGACCTTCAGCACCTCGGCGGTCGCGACGCCCTCCGGGAACTTGAGCTTCTGCTCGATGATCAGCGTCCGGCGCAGCGGCACCGAGAACAGCACGCCGAGCAGGCCGCCGAGACCGGCGATTGCGAGCACCCACCAGTACTCGAAGCGGACCCAGTGGCCCATCAGCACCAGCGCCGGGATGGTGAAGATCGTGCCGGCCGCGATCGACGAGCCCGCCGAGGCGCCGGTCGCGACGATGTTGTTCTCGAGGATGTTCGAGCGCCCGAGCATCCGGAGCACGCCCATCGAGATCACCGCCGCCGGGATTGCGGTCGCGACGGTCAGGCCGGCGAACAGGCCCAGGTAGGCGTTGGCGGCCGCCAGCAGCACGGTCAGCACCAGCGACAGCGTGATCGCGCGGAGGGTCAGCTGCGGCGCGGAATCCATCCCGTTCACGCGGAGCTCCTGCCCGTCACCAGCCGCACTGGCGGCCGCGGTTCTGTTCCTCGAGCCAGCCCATCAGCGGCTGGAAGTAGTCGATGATCGCCGACGCGTCCATCTCGCGCGTGCCGGCCAGCTTCTCCAGCGCGTCCTGCCAGGGCCGGCTCGCGCCCAGCGCCAGCATCTCCATGAAGCGCCGGCCGGCCTCGCGGTTGCCGGCGATCGAGCACTGGTGCAGCGGGCCCTCGTGGCCGGCGGCCTCGCACAGCGCCTTGTGGAACTGGAACTGCAGCACGAAGGCCAGGAAGTACCGCGTGTACGGCGTGTTGGCCGGGATATGGTACTTGGCGCCCGGGTCGAAGTCGTCCTCGCTGCGCGGGACCGGCGCCGCGACGCCCTGGTACTTCTCGCGCAGCTCCCACCAGGCCGCGTTGTAGCGCCCGGGCGGGATCGCGCCGGAGAACACGCCCCAGCGCCACTGGTCGATCAGCTTGCCGAAGGGCAGGAAGGCGATCTTGTCGGCGGCGGCCTTCATCTGCGAGTTGATCAGCGCCTCGCGGGTCTTCTTCTGGCCGGCGGGCAGCAGTCCGATCGAGGCCAGGTAGCCCTCGGTCATCGACAGGTTGATCGTGTCGCCGACGGCCTCGTGGAAGCCGTCGTGCGCGCCGGACTGGAACAGGTAGGGCTGGTCCCGGTACAGCAGGTAGTAATAGATGTGGCCGAGCTCGTGGTAGATCGTCACGAGCTCCTCCTCGGTCGGCACGATGCACTGCTTGATCCGGACGTCGCCGGCCGCGTCCATGTTCCAGGCGCTGGCGTGGCACACGACGTCGCGGTCGCGCGGCCGCGTCAGCATCGAGCGCTGCCAGAAGGTCTCGGGCAGCGCCGGGAAGCCGAGCGAGGTGTAGAAGGACTCGGCCGAGCGGGTCATCCGGACCGCGTCATAGCCCTGCTTCTTCAGCGCGCCGTCGACGTCGAGGTCGGACACGCCCGGGTAGGGCTCCAGCAGGTCGTAGACCTTGTTCCACTGCTGGGCCCACATGTTGCCGAGCAGGTGAGCCGGGATCGGCTTGCCGTCCGGTACGCGCTCGCGGCCGTATTGCTGCTGCAGCCGGCCGCGCGCGTAGCAGTGCAGGCCCTCGTACAGCGGCCGGACCTGCCCCCACAGCCGCTCGGCCTCGGCCTCGAACTCGACCGGGCTCATGTCGTAGCCGGAGCGCCACATCTCGCCGAGGTCCGCGAAACCGAACCCGCGCGCGCCCTCGTTCGCAAGCTCGACGAAGCGGCGGTAGTCCTCGCGCATCGGCGGCGAGACGGTGTGCCAGCCCGCCCAGGCCGCCAGCAGCTCATCCCAGTCGCGGCTGTCGGCCAGCGTGTCGGACAGCTGGTCAAGGTTGCGGCAGCTGTCCGGGCCGGCCGGGCACCACTTGCCCGCGCCGTAGGCCGCGGTCATCCGCGCCTTGATCGCGGTCAGCTCCTCGCGCCGCGCCGGCTCGTCGGGGGCCGGCGCGCTAACGTCCAGCACCAGCAGCTTCAGCGCGCGCCGGTCGGACTCGGACAGGTCCGCGCCGTCGAAGGCGCGCGACGCCGCGACGGCGGCTGCGTGATCGGCGAGGAAGCGCGCCTCGGCCGTGGCGGCGAGCCGCCCGGTGTCCTCGGTCAGGTAGGTCTGCTGCACCCAGCGCGCGGTAGCCAGTTCGCGGCTGCTGTCGGTCAGCTCCTGGTTGGTGCGGGCGACGAACTCGGTGCCGGACTCGGCGGGCTTGCCGGCACAGGCGGCCAGCGTCGCCGACAGCAGGATCGCGCCGGTGGCGCGCAGGGTCTTGTAGAGCATGCAGGATTCCTCGGCAGGGGCCGCGCCCGCCGGGGCGCGGCCCGCAGTGTCAGGCCGGCTCCGGGTCGTGGTGCGGCGGCGGCAATTCGGACTTGTGCGGCGCCTCGGCGCCGTGCATCCACTGCACGATCCGGCCGGAGATCGCCCACAGCAGCACCGCGAAGAAGATCAGCACCAGCGCGATGCCGCCGAAGATGCCGAGCAGCCCGGCGTGCTCGGGCCGGACGCCCACGTCGGCAGCCAGCGACTGCATCCAGGCGTACTCGCCCATGTGCCCGGAGAACGCGCCGACGTAGCCAGCCAGAGTGTTCGCGACGAAGTTGATCAGGAACCAGACGCCCATCATCAGCGAGCCGAGCCGCAGCGGCGCGAGCTTCGTGACCATCGACAGGCCGACCGGGCTGATGCAGAGCTCGCCCATCGTGTGGAACAGGTAGCCGAGCACGAGCCAGACCATGCCGGCCTTCATGTCCAGCGTCCGCTGCATCTCGAACACCGCGACGACCAGGAACAGGAAGCCGACCGCGACGAGGAACAGGCCGATGTACATCTTGACCGGCGTCGGCGGGTTGCGGCCGCTCTCGCCGAGCTTGCTCCACATCATCGAGAACAGCGGCGCCAGCAGCACGATGAACAGCGGATTCAGCGACTGGAACCAGCCGGTAGGCACCGTGAACGCGCCCATCGAGCGGTCCGTGTACGTGTCCGCGAACAGGTTCAGCAGGCCGCCGGCCTGCTCGAACGCGGCCCAGAACATCACGACGAAAACGAAGATCACGAAGATCACGCGCAGCCGGTCGCGCTCGACCGGCGTCAGCGGGTGCTTGACTCCGCCGGCCAGTTTCAGCGAGCGGTGCGCGGCCGGCTCGACGCCGATGTCGCCGATGTAGCGCTTCGCGAACGCGAGCTGGATGATCACCGACAGCGTCATGCCGACGCCGGCGGCGAAGAAGCCGACGCGCCAGCCGTAGGCCGGGTCCTCGCCCAGCGTCGAGCACACCAGCGGCGCGAGGAAGGCGCCGATGTTGATGCCCATGTAGAAGATCGTGAACGCGCCGTCGCGGCGCGCGTCGCCCTGCGGGTACAGGTCGCCGACCATCGTCGAGATGTTCGGCTTGAAGAAGCCGTTGCCGGCGATCAGCAGCACGAGGCCGACGTAGAACGAGGTCGCCGTCTCCGGGAACGCGATGCCGAGCAGCGACAGCTCCCACGGCGCGCTGATGCCCATCGTGTCGAGCGGCGCGGCCAGCGAGAACTGCCCGAGCGCCATCAGCACGCCGCCGATGATCACGGCCTTGCGCTGGCCGATGTAGTTGTCGGCGAGCCAGCCGCCGAACAGCGGCGTCAGGTAGGTCAGGCCCGTGTACCAGGCGTAGAGCTTCAGCGCCTGCGGGCTGTCCCAGCCGAGGCCCGGGTTCGCGGCATTGGTCGCCGCGACGACGTACAGCACCAGCAGCGCCCGCATGCCGTAGTAGCTGAAGCGCTCCCACATCTCGGTCGTGAACAGCAGGAACAGGCCCTTGGGGTGGCCCAGGAAGGTCCCGGCCGGGACGTGGACGTCGTGGCTCATGCGCAGGTGTCTGATTCTGGCTGGCGTGAACCCCACGCCGGAGTCCGGGGAGTCTCCGTCATGTTGCGGTGCAACATCAAGCCGGGGAATCGCCCGCGTCGGCGGCGGGCCGGCGGGCCAGCACCCGGGCCAGCAGCACGCCGATCTCGTAGAGCAGGTACATCGGCAGCGCCATCATCGACTGCGAGACCGGGTCGGGCGGCGTCAGGAAGGCGGCGACGATGAAGATCCCGAGCAGCACGTAGCCGCGGTGCCGGCCCAGCGCGGCCTGCTGCACGAGCCCGGTGCGCACCAGCAGCACGGTCGCGATCGGGATCTCGAAGGCCAGCCCGAAGGCGAAGAACAGCAGCACGACGAAGTCCATGTACTGCGTCATGTCGGTCATCATCACGACGCCCATCGGCGTCGTCGCGACGAAGAAGCCGAAGATGACCGGGAACACGATGAAGTAGGCGAAGGCCGCGCCCGCGTAGAACAGCAGCACGCTGGAGACGAACAGCGGCAGCGCGAAGCGGCGCTCGTGCCGGTACAGGCCGGGCGCGACGAAGGCCCAGGCCTGGTACAGGATGTAGGGCATCGCGAAGAAGATCGCCGCGAGCAGCGCCAGCTTGAACGGCGTCATGAACGGCGCAACGACGCTGGTCGCGATCAGGCTCGTGCCGGCCGGCAGCTTGTCGCGCAGCGGCGCCGCGAGCCAGGTGAACAGGTCATTCGCAAAGTACAGGCAGGGCACCGCGAGCACCGCAGTCGCGAGCAGCGAGCGCAGCAGCCGGTCGCGCAGTTCCAGCAGGTGGGACAGCAGCGAGCTCTCGGCCAGCTTCTCCTCGCCCGGCGAGGTGTCGCTCATGGCAGCCTGGGCCCGCCGTCGTCGCCGCTCGCGGGCGGCGGTGCGCCCGCGTCATCCGCGTCGGCCTCCGGCGGCGCGCCGGGCGGTGGAGCAGGCCGGCGCGGCTCGGGCTCGGTCCAGGCCCGCTCGCCGGCGGAGACCTCTTCGTCGAGCTGCGACTTGAGCTGGCGCGCCATCGCGCGCGCACGGCCCAGCCAGCGGCCGAACTGGTTCGCGAGCCGCGGCAGCTTCTCGGGACCGAGCACGAGCAGGGCGATCCCGAGGATCAGCACGATCTCGGTGAAGCCGACCTCGAACATCGGGCCTCAGCCCTGCTTCTGGGAGTCCGCGCCCTCGCGCGTCTTGTCGTTATTGAAGTCCGCGTCCGGGCGGGCGTCCTGCGCGATCTTCCTGCCGGACTCCTCCTCGTCGCCGTCGTTCATGGACTTCTTGAAGCCCTTGACCGCGGCGCCCAGGTCGGAGCCGATCGTGCGCAATTTCTTCGCGCCGAAGATCAGCAGCGCGATCGCCAGGATGATCAGCAGTTCCCTGAAACCGATACCCATGTGCTTGCTCCAGCCCGCGTACGCCGCGGGCAGCCAATGATACGTCAGGAGCGGATCCAGAACGTCACCGGGCCCTCGTTCGTCAGGGAAACACGCATATGGGCGCCGAACTCGCCGGCGCCGGTGCCGGGCAGCCGCTCGCGGGCGAGTTCCACCAGCCGGTCGAACAGCCGCCGCCCCAGTTCCGGCGGGGCCGCCGTGCTGAAGCCCGGCCGGTTGCCCTTCTTCGTATCCGCCGCGAGCGTGAACTGCGGCACCAGCAGCAGCTCGCCGCCGATGTCGGCCAGGCTCAGGTTCATCCGCCCGTTGGCGTCCTCGAACACGCGGTAGGCCAGCAGCCGCTCCAGCAGCCGCAAGGCCTGCGCCTCGCCGTCGCCGGGCTCGACGGCGACCAGCACCAGCAGGCCGCGGCCGATGCGCGCGACCGTCGCGCCGTTGACCTCGACGACGGCCTGGGAGACTCGCTGCAGCAACCCGATCATCCGCCCGCCCCAATCACCCGCCGCGGCATTGGAGCATAGGCTGCCCACCGGCGCTGTGGTATCAGTAGCGCGGCCGCCGGCGGCCGACGGGAGATCCGGATGAAGAGACGCGATGCGATCAGGGGCCTGGGTCTGGGCGCGGCCGCGGCGCTTGCGGCGGGTTGCAGCCGAGAGGCGGCGGGGCCCGCGGCGACCGCGGACGGGCGCACATACCAGTGGCGGCTCGTGACGACCTGGCCGCCCAACTTCCCGGGCCTCGGCACCGGCGCCGCCGACTTCGCGCGGCGCGTCGAGGCCTGCAGCGCCGGCCGGCTGAAGATCAAGGTCTACGGCGACGGCGAGCTGGTGCCGGCCTTCGAGGTCTTCGACGCGGTGTCGGCCGGCACGGCCGAGGTCGGGCACGCCGCGGCCTACTACTGGAAGGGCAAGCTCGAGGCGGCGTCGTTCTTCGGCGCGATCCCGTTCGGCTTCAACAACCAGGAGATGAATGCCTGGCTGTACCACGGCGGCGGGCTGGAGCTGTGGCAGGAGGCCTACGCGCCCTTCGGCCTGCTGCCGCTGCCGGCCGGCAACAGCGGCTGCCAGGCGGGCGGCTGGTTCCGTCGCGAGATCCGCTCGGTTGCGGACCTGAAGGGACTGAAGATGCGGATCCCGGGCCTCGGCGGCGAGGTGCTGGCGCGGGCCGGCGGCACGCCGGTCACGATGCCGGGCTCGGAGATCTTCACGGCGCTGCAGACCGGCGCGATCGATGCGACCGAGTGGATCGGCCCGTACAACGACCTGGCCTTCGGCTTCCACAAGGCGGCGAAGTACTACTACTTCCCGGGCTGGCACGAACCCGGCCCGGCGCTGGAGATGATCATCAACCGGCGGGCCTGGGACGCGCTGCCGGAGGACCTGCAGGCGATCGTGCGGGCCTGCGCGGGCGCGACCAACGACATTATGTTCGCCGAGTTCACGGCGCGCAGCGCCGAGGCGCTGCAGACGCTGGTCGCCGACCACGGCGTGCAGGTCCGGCAGTTCCCGGACGAGGTGCTGCAGACGCTGTACCGGCTGTCGGAGCAGGTGCTCGACGAGAAGGCGGCGCGCGACCCGCTGTTCGCGCGCGTGCTGCAGTCGGTGCGCAGTTTCCGCCGCGTCGTGCGGCCCTACATCCGGACCGCGGAGCTGCCCTACCTGAACTTCGTGCCGGCCGCTCAGCCGTAGAACTGCGACGGCAGCCAGGTCGCGAGCTGCGGCCAGAACCACAGCAGCACCAGCAGCAGCAGCTGGATAGCGATGAACGGCACGACGCCGCGGTAGATGTCCTGCGTCCGGACCTCCGGCGGCGCGACGCCGCGCAGGTAGAACAGCGCGAAGCCGAAGGGCGGCGTCAGGAACGAGGTCTGCAGGTTCACCGCGATCATCACGCCCAGCCAGACGGGATCGAGGCCCATCGCCAGCAGCACCGGCGCAACTATCGGCACGACGACGTACGTGATCTCGATGAAGTCGATGATGAAGCCGAGCAGGAACATCGCAGCCATCACGACGACCACGGCGCCGGCCGTCCCGCCGGGCAGGTCGCCGAGCACGCCGTGGACCAGCACGTCACCGCCGAGGCCGCGGAACACCAGCGAGAACACCGACGCGCCGACCAGGATCAGGAACACCATCGACGTCAGCCGGACGGTGCCCTGCATGACCTCGCGCAGGCGCGCGAGGCCGAAGCCCCGGCGCCCGGCGGCCAGCAGCAGCGCGCCAGCCGCGCCGACTGCGGCAGCCTCGGTCGGCGTCGCGAGGCCGCCGATGATGGAGCCGAGCACGGCGAGGATCAGCGCCAGTGGCGCGACCATCGCGACCAGCAGTCGCGCCCCGAAGCGCGCAGGCGCCGCCGGGCCCGCGGCCGGCCGGGGCGCCGGCAGCCGCTGCGGCCGCCACCAGGCGGTGAACAGGATCCACGCGACGTACATCACGACCAGCAGCAGGCCGGGCAGCAGCGCACCGGCGAACAGGTCGCCGACCGAGACGCTCTCCGGCGCGAAGTTGCCCTGGCGCAGCTGCGCCTGCTGGTAGGCCGACGACAGCACGTCGCCGAGCAGCACCAGGATGATCGACGGCGGGATCACCTGCCCGAGCGTGCCGGCCGCGCAGATCGTGCCGGTCGCGACGCGCGGGTCATAGCCCTGGCGCAGCATCGCCGGCAGCGACAGCAGCCCCATCGTCACGACGGTCGCGCCGACGATGCCGGTGCTGGCGGCGAGCAGCGCGCCGACGACGATCACGGCGATCGCTAGCCCGCCGCGGCCGCGGCCGAACGCCTGGCCGAGCATCTCGAGCAGTTCCTCGGCGATCCGCGCGCGCTCCAGCACGAGGCCCATGAAGATGAACAGCGGCACCGCGATCAGCGTCTGGTTCTGCATCGTGCCGAACAGCCGGCTCGGCAGCGCCTCGAGGTAGGACAGGTCGAAGGCGCCGAAGGCCGAGCACAGCGCCGCGAAGCCGAGCGAGACGCCGGCCAGCGTGAATGCGACCGGGAATCCGGCCAGCAGCGCGGCGACGACGAGCCCGAACAGGGCCAGCGCCAGCCATTCCATGTCAGGCGCCGCCCCGCAGCCGGCGCCAGTTGCGCGTGACGATCGCGAGTCCCTGGATCGCGAGCAGCGCCGCCATCACCGGGATCAGCGTCTTCAGCAGGTACAGCATCGGCAGGCCGCCGGCCTCGCGCGAGCGCTCGGCAACGCGCC
>JBFGAO010000019.1:0-9526 GCA_041568095.1 Steroidobacteraceae bacterium
GCCGGCAGCGCCTCGGCGTAGAGCCGCGTCGCCTCGGCAGCCAGCCGGCCGGGCCCCAGGATCGTCACCGGCAGCCGGTATCCCATCGCTTCCCTCCCGGCGGCCAGTCTGCAGAGCGCATGGCGGGACCCGCAAGCGCGACAAGCCGCAGCCGTTCTAGACTCACGCGATGACGACACGCTGCGACGAAGCGCTCGCTGCGGCACGGCGGCGGCTGGCGGGATGCCCGGGCACCGCCGCGCTGGATGCCGAATTACTGCTCACGCACGTGGCCGGTTGCAGCCGGGCCACGCTGGCCGCGCACCCGGAGCGGGTGCTCGATGCCGGGGAGCGCCGTCGCTACGACGCGCTGGTCGAGCGCCGCGCAGCCGGCGAGCCGGTCGCCTACCTGACCGGCCACCGCGGCTTCTGGACGCTCGAACTCGAGGTCGGCCCGGCAGTGCTGGTGCCGCGACCCGAGACCGAGCTGCTCGTCGAGCTCGTGCTGGCAGCGATTGCCGACACGCCATCCCCCACCGTCGCCGACCTCGGCACCGGCAGCGGCGCGATCGCGCTCGCAATTGCGAGCGAGCGTCCCGACGCGACCGTCGATGCCGTCGAGTCCGACCCCGCGGCGCTCGCGCTCGCCGGGCGCAATGCCACCGGGCTCGGCCTCGGGAACGTCCGCTTCCATGCCGGTGAATGGTTCGGGCCGCTGGCCGGGCGGCGCTATCACGCGGTCGTGTCCAATCCGCCCTATCTCGCCGCCGACGACCCGCACCTCGCGGCGCTGGCCCATGAGCCGCGCGCCGCGCTGGTCGCCGGGCCCGGCGGGCTCGAGGCGCTGGCAGCAATCTGCGGCGCGGCCGCAGGCTACCTGCTGCCGGGCGGGCTGCTGGCCGTCGAGCACGGCGCGGCGCAGGGCGCGGCCGTGCGCCGCCTCTGCGATGTGGCCGGGCTGCGTGACACAGCGACCCACGCCGACCTCGCCGGGCTGGAGCGCGCGACGACCGCGCGCGCGGGCTGAGGCCCGCGCCCGGAGCCGCTACAATGGCGGCCCGCCACCCCGGAGCCTGCGATGATCCGATTCGAGACGACGCTCGGCAGCTTCACGATCGAGCTCGACGAGGCCTCGGCGCCCGTCACGACCGCGAACTTCCTGAAGTACGTCGATGCCGGCCATTTCGACGGCACGATCTTCCACCGCGTGATCCCCGGCTTCATGGTCCAGGGCGGCGGTTTCACCGAGGACATGTCGCAGAAAGCGACCGGCGCGCCGATCCGCAACGAGGCCGACAACGGGTTGCGCAACCGCCGCGGCACGCTCGCGATGGCACGCACCAACGACCCGCACAGCGCGACCGCGCAGTTCTTCGTCAACCTGGTCGACAACGCATTCCTCGACCAGCGTCCCGGCAACGCCGGCTATGCGGTGTTCGGCCGGGTCACCGACGGCATGGACGTCGTCGACGCGATCGCAGCCGTCAAGACTGGCCGGCACCGTGGCCACGACGACGTGCCGCTTGAGCCGGTCGTCGTGAACTCGGCGCGGCGCACGGACGGCTGAGCCGGCCCGCCCTGCCGTGGCGCGGCGCGCCTGGCCCCTGCGGCTTGCCCGTGCCGTCGCGCTCGGCCTGCTCGCTGTCGCGGTCGCGAGCCTGCTGCCGGTCGTCGCCTTCCGCTGGCTGCCGGTGCCGGTCACGTCCTTCATGATCCAGGACCGCATCGCCGCGTGGCGCGCCGACGGCCCCGGCTGGCCGCTGCGCCACGACTGGGTGCGGTGGGCGGAGATCTCCCCGCAGGCCGCGCTCGCGGTCATCGCCGCCGAGGACCAGCGCTTCCTGCAGCACTCGGGCTTCGACTTCGACGCGATCGACAAGGCGCTGACCGATGCGAGGCACGGCGGCCGCAAGCGCGGCGCCAGCACGATCTCGCAGCAGGTCGCGAAGAACCTGTTCCTGTGGCCCGGCCGCAGCTGGGTCCGCAAGGGCCTCGAGGCCTGGTTCACGGTCTGGATCGAGCTCGCCTGGCCCAAGCAGCGCATCCTCGAGGTTTATCTCAACAGCGCCGAGTTCGGCCGCGGCATCTGGGGCATCGAGGCCGCGAGCCGGCATTACTTCGGGATTCCGGCCAGCCGGCTCGGCGCGTCGCAGGCCGCGCTGCTGGCCGCGGCCTTGCCGGCGCCGAAACGCTACCGCGTCGAGCGTCCCGGTCCCTGGCTTGTCCAGCGCCAGCGCTGGATCCTGGGCCAGATGCAGCGGCTGCGCGCGGAGCCGGCGCTGCGCGAGGCGTTGCAGGGGGCGGCGGCTTGAGCGCCGGCGCCAGCCACGGCGGCCACTGGCTGCCCGGCCTGCTGCTGGCCGGCACGCTGGCGGCGGCCGCGTTCGCGCTGCGCGCGCTGCCGGCGCTGTCCGGCATGAGCCCGCTGCTGCTCGCGATCGCGCTCGGCATGCTGGTCTGCAACCTGGTCGGCACGCCGCGCTGGGCGCATCCCGGGCTCGCGCTGTGCCTGCGCTGGCCGCTGCGCGCCGGCATCGTGCTGCTCGGGCTGCAGCTGACGCTCGCGCAGCTCGCCGCGATCGGCCTCGGCGGCCTGCTGCTGCTGGCCGCGGTCGTCGCGGCGACCTACCTGTTCACGGTCGCGGCCGGCCGCGCGCTCGGCGTCGACAGGCGCCTCGCCGCGCTGCTCGGCGTCGGCACGAGCATCTGCGGCGCCTCGGCGATCGTCGCAGCCAATGCGGTGATCCGCGACCGCGACGGCGGCGTGCCCTACGCGCTGGGCGTCATCACGGCCTGCGGCACCGTGACGATGCTGCTTCTGCCGCTGCTGGGCCGCTGGCTGGAACTGTCGCCGCTGGCCTACGGCCTGTGGGCCGGAGCGACGGTGCATGAGGTCGCGCAGGTCGTCGCGGCCGGATTCGCATATGGCACGGAGGCGGGCGAGTTCTCGACGGTCGCCAAGCTGACGCGCGTGCTGATGCTGGCGCCTTTCGTGCTGCTGCTGGCCTGGAGCAGCGCCTGGGCCGCCGACGGGCCGCGGCAGGCCCGGCCGCCGGTGCCGTGGTTCGTGTTCGGCTTCGCCGCGATGGTCGGCGTCGCGAGCACCGGCCTGGTGCCGCCTGCACTGCTCGAGGTCGCCGGCATCGCGTCACGCGCGCTGCTCGCGCTGTCGCTCGCGGCGATCGGGCTCGAGACCGCCTTCGCGGCGATGCTGGGGCGCGGCTGGCGCGGCCTGCTGCTGGGCGGCGTCGCGACGCTGTTCATCACCGGCCTCGGCCTCGCGCTGGTGCTGGCCGCCGGGCCAGGCTGAGCAGCGGGCCGCCTCAGGAGGACTTGCGCAGCGCGTCGGCGAGCTGCGATCGCAGCGGCAGGTCGCGTATCCGGACGCCGCGGGCGGCGAAGATCGCGTTCGTCAGCGCCGGCGCCGCGGTCGGGATGCCCATCTCGCCGCAGCCCGCCGGGTCCTCGGCCGAATCGACGATGATCACCTCGACGTCGGACGGCATCTGCGCGAGCATCGCGAGCGGGTAACCGTCGAAGTTCGTCTCGCGCACGCGGCCGCCGTCGATCGTGATCTCGAGGTTCAGCGCCGTGCTGAGCCCGTCGATGGTGCCCCCCTCCATCTGCGCGCGGATGCCGAGCGGGTTGACCGGACGCCCGCAGTCGATCGCGCAGACGACGCGGTGGAAGCGCAGCGCGCCGTCGCGGCCCACCTCGATGTCCATCGCATGCGCGGCATAGCCGCCGAAGGTGAAGTGGCAGGCGATGCCGAGCCCGCGACCGGCCGGCATGCGGCGGCCCCAGCCGATCGCGTCGGCGACGCGCTCGAGCACGCCGCGCAGCCGGCCGGTGCTGAAGGTCGGCCCGCCGTGGCCCGAGTAGTCGAGCACGCGGTCCTCGCCCAGCATCGCGAGCCTGAGCGCCAGCGGGTCCTGCCCGGATTCATGCGCGAGCTCGTCGAGGAAGCTCTGGATCACGAAGGCATTGGCGGTGTGCGCCGGCGCGCGCCAGGAGCCGCGCGGGATGCCGCTGTTGACCGCCAGCCACTCGAGCCGGTAGTTCGGCACCAGCCCCGACGGGAAGTCGTCCGGGTACAGTTCCGGGCGCCACAGGTCCTCCGGCCTCTGGTTGGGCCGTCGGTAGTGCTTGCTGGCGCTTGCCAGCCGCTGCGTCCAGCCGCTCACGCGCCCGTCCGCATCCAGCGTCGCGGTCAGCTCGTGGTGACCGAAGGGCCGGAAGAAGTCGTGCTGCATGTCGTCCTCGCGGGTCCACAGCAGCTTGATCGGCCAGCCGGTCGCCTTCGAGACCAGCGCCGCCTCGGCGACGTAGTCCGAGGTCAGTCGCCGCCCGAAGCCGCCGCCGACGCGCGTCATCTCGACCGAGATCGCGTCGCGCGGGATGCCGGTTACCAGGTGCACGGCGCGCTGAGCGCCGGCCGGCTGCTGCACCGGCGCAACGACGCGCGCACGGCCATCCTGCACGTGCACGAAGGCGTTCTGCGGCTCCAGCGGCGCGTGGTTGACGAAGGGCACGCGGTAGCGCGCGCTGAACACCTTCGTCGCTGCCTCGCGCGCGGCGTCGAAGTCCCCGTCGTCGCGGACGACCTGGCCGCGCCCGGCCAGCAATCGCGCACACTGCGCATCCAGCGCCGCACTCGACTCGCCCGCGAACGGCCCGCGCGTCCACTCGACCTCGAGCGCGCGCCTGCCCTTCAGCGCCGACCAGGTGTCGTCGGCGACGACCGCGATGCCGGTCGCGAGGTTGGCCGCGATCGGCTCGTCCGGCTTCGGGCCGGGCACGACGACGACGGCGCGTACGCCGGGCACCGCGCGCGCGGCGCGATCGTCGTAGCGCGCGATGCCGCCGTCGAAGTAAGGGCAGCGCAGCAGCACGGCCACATGGGCGCCGGGCTCGCTGACGTCGATGCCGTAGCGCGCCCGCCCGGTCACGATCTCGCGCGCGTCGGTGACCGGCTGCGGCCGGCCGATGATCCGGTATTCCTCGGGCTTCTTGACCGGCACCGGCCCGGATGGCAGCGCCAGCGTCGCGGCCAGCGCGACGAGCTCGCCATAGGGCAGGCGCCGGCCGCCGTGCAGCGCGTGGCCGCGCGCGGTCGTGACCTCGTCGAGCGGCACGCCCCAGCGCTGCGCGGCCGCGGCGCGCATCAGCCAGCGGGCCTGCGCGCCGACCTGGCGCAGGTCGTTCCAGGCGCCCGGGATGCTGGTGCTGCCGCCGGCGCCCTGCGGCCCGTAGCGCCATTGCGGCGTCGGGCCCGAGAAGTCGATGCCGAGCGGCAGCTGCTCGACGGTGACCTGCGACCAGTCCACGTCGAGTTCGTCGGCCAGGATCATCGGCAGCGAGGTGCGCACCCCCTGGCCGATTTCGGGGCTGCGCGCGCCGATGTGGATGCGGTTGTCCGGCTCGATGCGCAGGTACAGCCCCAGCGGGTTCGGCGGGCCGCCCTCGGCGCCGAAGCCGACCGCAGGCGCCAGCAGCAGCCCGCCCGACGCAGTCAGCGAAGCCTGCAGGAAGCCGCGGCGAGTGACCGGCAGGCCCGCGACGCTCATTTCCGCATCCCCTTCGCGGCCCGCGCGATCGCGCGGCGGATCCGGACGTAGGTGCCGCAGCGGCACAGGTTCGTGATCGACTCGATGTCCGCGTCGCCGGGCTCGGGATTGCGCTCGAGCAGCGCGACCGTTGCGAGGACCTGGCCCGCCTGGCAGTAGCCGCACTGCGCGACGTCTTCGTCCAGCCAGGCTTGCTGCACCGGGTGCAGCCGCTCGCCGTCGGCAAGGCCCTCGATGGTCGTGATCGAGCGGCCGGCCGCGGCCGAGACCGGCAGGACGCAGGAGCGCAGTGGCTGGCCGTCCAGCAGCACCGTGCAGGCGCCGCACAGGCCGCGACCGCAGCCGTACTTGGTGCCGGTCAGGCCGGCATGGTCACGCAGGTACCACAGCAGCGGCATCTCGCCGTCGCCGTCGAACTCCCGCGCGCTGCCGTTGACGTGGAAGCGGACGCCCATCGGTGCCCCCGGCCTGGCCTGCGCCGGCCCCGCGCGGGCCGGCCCTGCAGCAGGATACCGCCCCAGGGCGGGTGGCGCGCCCCGCCGGTCGCAGCGCAGGCTCGCTTCGTCCCGCCGGGCGCGTCAGTCGCCGGCGTCGACGCGCGCGAGCAGCGCGTCCACGCCCTGCTCGATCTGTCGCATCATCTCGCCGAAGCCGTCCGCCTCGCCGTAGTAGGGATCGGGCACCTCGGCATCGCCGAGGAACAGTTCCAGCCTCGCGCGCGAGCCGGCGGGCTGCCGCTCGCGCAGCTGCTGCAGGTTGTCCCGGTCCATCGCGAGGATCAGGTCGAATTCGTCGAACTGCGCCGGCGCGATCTCGCGGCAGCGGAATCCGCCGAGCTGGTAGCCGCGCGCGGCGCAGGCCTCGATCGTGCGCGGGTCAGCCGTGTCGCCGACGTGCTTGTCCTTCAGACCCGCCGACTCGAACACCAGGCCGACGCGGCCGGCAGACCTTGTCCTAGCGACCGCCTCGGCCGCCGGCGACCGGCAGTAGTTGCCCGCATCCACGAACAGGATCTTCACGTCGTGCCTCCCGGCGCCGCCAGCGCCACCCTTGCCTCGCAATCCGCGACGGCGGCGTCGAATTCATGCAGCCAGCGCTCGCCGTAGGTCTTCGCATACCAGCCGCGCAGGCCCGCGGTCGCCTGCTTCAGCTCCGCGCGCTGCGCCGGCGTCGCGACGTCGGCGGTGCCGCCGCGCGCCAGGAACTGGCGCATCGCCGGCGCCTCGCGTTCCTTCGCGGCGCGCCGCGTCGCGGCCTCCAGTTCCTGGAAGCCGACCTCGACAGCGGCCTGCAATTCCGGCGGCATCTGCCGCCAGGCCGGCTCGGAGATCCACCACAGCGAGGCCATGTAGGCGTGGCGGTCGACGAACAGGAACCTGACGTGGTCGTCGAGCTTCATGCCGGCAATGTCCTGCACGCTGTTCTTGACCCCGTCCAGCAGCCCGGCGCTGAGCGCCGCGTAGACCTCCGACCAGGGCAGCGCGATCGGGCTCGCGCCCAGCGCGCGCACCATCTGCTGTTCCTGCGCGGAAGGCAGCGTCCGGATGCGCCGGCCCTCGAGGTCGCGGACGCTGGTGATGCGCGTCTGCGTCATGCCGAAGCTGCGCCAGCCGCCCGTGTTGCCGACCGCCATCAGCCTGAGACCGAGGCCGCTGGCGAGGATCTCCTCGCCCATCGCCTGGATCATCCGGCTGTCCAGCACGCACTCGGCGACGTCGTCGTCGGAGAACGCGTACGGAAGGTCGAGCACCTGGGCCGCGCCATACAGGCTCGCGAGGCCGCCCAGCGTCGTCTGGTGGGCCTCGAGGATGCCGCTCTGCATGCCCTCGATGCACTCACGCTCGTTGCCGCAGTACTGCCCCGACGGGTAGATCCGCACGCGCACGCGGCCGGGCAGCGCGGCCTCGACGCTCTGCTTGAAGGCCATCGCGCCGATGTAGTCCTCGTCGTCCTGCGAGGCGAGGAAGGCGATGCGGATCGTGAATTCCTCGCGCTCCGCCGTGGAGTTCAGCACGCCGATCACGCAAGCGGCCAGCACCAGTGCCAGGACTACGCGCAGCGTCGTGACGTTGCCCATTGCCGCGCCCTCAGGCGAGTCCCAGCGCCCGCGGCAGCGCCAGCGTCAGCGCCGGCACGTAGGTGATCAGGAAAATCACGGCGATCTCGACGGCGAGGAACGGCAGGATCGCGCGGATGATCGGCTCGATGCGCTCGCCGGAGACCGAGGCCGTCACGAACAGAACCAGCCCCATCGGCGGCGTGATCAGCCCGACCGTCAGGTTCACGCACATGACCAGCGCGAAGTGCACCGGGTCCACGCCGAGCGCGGTGAAGATCGGCGCCAGCACGGGCCCGAGGATCAGGATCGCCGGGCCGGCGTCGAGGAACATGCCGAGGAACAGCAGGAACAGGTTCAGCAGGAACAGCAGCACGAGGGCGTCCGTCGAAAGCGCCGCGAGGCTCGCCGCGATGCGCTCGGCCATTCCGGAGACGGTCACCAGCCAGCCGAAGGTCACCGCGGCGCCGACCAGCAGCAGGATCGTTCCGGACTGCAGCGCGGTGGCGGTGAAGATCTCGCGCAGCGTGCCGAGGCTGACGGAGCGCAGCACCAGCACCGTGACGATCAGCGCATAGGCGACCGCGACCGCCGCGGTCTCGGTCGCAGTGAACAGGCCGGACAGCATGCCACCCAGCAGGATCACCGGCATCAGCAGCGCGAGCCAGGCGCCCTTCAGCGCACGACCCCGCGCGCGCCAGCCGACGCGCTCGGACGCGGCAGGCAGCTTGTAGCGCTTCGCGAGGAAGCGGGTCATCAGCATCAGGCTGCCGCCCATCATCAGGCCCGGGATGATGCCGCCGGCGAACAGCGCGCCGATCGACACGTTCATCACGAAGCCGTACAGCACCATGATCCCCGAGGGCGGGATCACCGGCCCGATCACCGCGGCCGCGGCCGTCACCGCGGCCGCGAAGCTGCGCTTGTAGCCGTTCGCCGCCATCGACGGCACCATCATCTTGCCGATCGCCGACGCGTCGGCGACCGCCGAGCCCGAGATGCCGGCGAACAGCATCGACGACAGGATGTTGACGTGCGCGAGTCCGCCGCGCACGTGCCCGACCAGCGACTGGCTGAAGGTGACGATGCGCTGCGTGATGCCGCCGGCATTCATGATCTCGCCGGCCAGGATGAAGAACGGCACGGCCAGCAGCGGGAAGCTGTCGATGCCGTTGTAGAGCCGCGACAGCAGCGCGGCGAAGAAACGCCCCTGCCCGTCCAGCATGAGCCCGAGGCCCGGCCCGGCCAGCAGCGCGAACACCACCGGCATGCCCAGCGCCAGCAGCATCAGGAACACCCAGAAGAAGGCGGTGGACATCAGCGCGCGGCCCCGTCGTCGGCGGCTGCGACCGACCCGACCAGCACGACGCCGCGCGGCTCGCCACCTGCTGCCAGGCCGGCCACCAGTCGCAGGCACAGCTCGCAGGCGACCGACAGCAGCAGCGCGAAGGCCGCCGGCACTATCGCGTAGACCCAGGCCATCCGGATCGGCATCGTCGTCGCGCTCAGCGTCAGCCCGCGCTGCCAGAAGGCGATGCCCTCCCGCAGGCAGCGCCAGCAGACCCAGGCGACCAGCAGGTTCAGCAGCAGGCTCGTGACGACGAGCAGGCGGCGCGGCAGCGCCTCGGCGAAGGCGCCGATCGCGATGTGCGCGCCGGCGCGGTAGGCATAGGGGGCGATCGCAAGCACCGACCAGACCAGCGCGAAGCGCGCGACCTCCTCGGCCCAGTCGAGGCTGTGGTCGAGGATCGCCCGGGACAGGATCTGCGCGACCGCCAGCAGCACCATCACGGCGATCAGCAGTGCCGCGAGTCCGCGGCCCAGCCCGGCGAGCAGCCGGTTGGGCAGCGCGAGGCCGCGGACCGCGAGGTCCAGCAGTCGCGTCATCGGGAGGGTCCGGCGGGCCGCACGCGGTGACTGTCAA
>JBFGAO010000020.1:0-9405 GCA_041568095.1 Steroidobacteraceae bacterium
AGCCGGGCCAGCGCCCGGACTTCGAGGAAATCTCGGTCGTGCTGCGCGGCACGCTGCGCGTCGAGTCGGAGGAAGGCACGCTGGAGGTGTCCGCGGGCCAGGCCGTCGTCGCGCAGCCGGGCGAATGGGTCCGCTACAGCACGCCCGGTGCTGATGGCGCCGAGTACCTGTCCGTGTGCCTGCCGGCCTACACGCCCGACACCGTGCACCGCGATCCCGAGCGATGAGCAAGGCCATCCAGGACCACTATCCCGACGACCTCGCGCATTGCTACGGCTGTGGCCGCAACAATCCGCAGGGCCACCGGCTGAAGAGCTACTGGCGCGACGGCGTCACGGTCGCGTCGTTCACGCCAGCGCCCTGGCACACCGCGATCCCGGGATTCGTCTACGGCGGCCTGATTGCATCGCTGATCGACTGCCATGCGACCGGCACCGCAGCGGCGGCTGCGACGCTCGCCACGGGCCGCACGCTCGGCGACGGCGAGATCCTGCGCTACGTGACCGCTGCGCTGCAGGTGGACTACGTCGCGCCGACACCGGCCGGCGTCGAGCTGCAGCTGCAGGGACGCGCCGCCGAGGTCGGCGAGCGCAAGGTGATCGTCGAGGTCGAATTGTCCGCCGGCGACGCGCTGTGCGCGCGCGGCCGCGTCGTCGCGGTGCGGATGCCCGCGCAGATGAGGCCGCGCACGTGACGACGACATTGCGGGCAGTGACCGCGGCGGACGCGGCCGCGATCTGCGCGATCTACAACGAGCATGTGCGCGCGTCGATTGTGACCTTCGAGGAAGACCCGGTCGGCGAAGACGAAATGGTGCGGCGCATCGCCGAACTGGCGCCGCGCCTGCCCTGGCTGGTCGCCGAGCACGGGGGCGGCTTCGCCGGCTACGCCTACGCGGCGCCGTGGAAGGCCCGCTCGGCCTATCGCCACACGGTCGAGACCACGATCTACCTGCAGCCCGGCCTGCAGCGGCGCGGCATCGGCACGGCGCTGTACACCGCGCTGCTCGGGGAGCTGCGCCGGCGCGGGCTGCACTGCGCGCTGGCCGGCATATCGCTGCCGAACGACGCGAGCGTCGCTCTGCACGAGCGCCTGGGATTCCGGCCGGCAGGCTGCCTGCACGAGGTCGGCCGCAAGTTTGGCCGCTGGATCGACGTCGGCTACTGGGAACGGCTGCTCGGAGACGCATGACGTGTACCGCCCGCAGCATTTCACCGAGGACCGGCCGGACGTGCTGCATGCGCTGATCCGCGCGCGGCCGCTCGCCGCACTGGTCGTGCAGACCGGCGACGGCCTGCAGGCAAGCCATGTCCCGCTGCAACTGGTGACCAGCGCGCCGGGCGAGACCCTGCTGCGCGGCCATGTCGCGCGCGCGAACACGCTGTGGCGGGACTACAAGCCGGGCAGCGAGGCACTCGCGATCTTCCAGGGCGCGGACGCCTATGTCAGCCCGGCCTGGTACCCGTCCAAGCGGGAGCACGGCCGCGTCGTGCCGACCTGGAACTACGTCGTCGTGCAGGCCCGCGGCCCGCTGGCGATCATCGAGGACCGCGACTGGCTGCGACGCCTGGTCGGCGAGCTGAGCACGGAACACGAAGCGGCCCGGGGCTCCGGCTGGCAGGTCACGGACGCGCCGCCCGCGTACATCGAGCAGATGCTGCGCGCCATCGTCGGCTTCGAGATGCGGGTCGCGCGCCTCGAGGGCCAGTGGAAGCTGAGCCAGAACCGCAGCGCCGCGGACCATGCCGGCGTCCGCGACGCGCTGCTCGGATCCGGCGATACGGCCGCGGCCGAGGTCGGCGCCCTGATGGCCGCCGATGCGGCAGGCAGCGAGGGAGGCAAGCGATGACGAAGCACAAGGTCGTGTCCCGCGAGGACTGGCTTGCTGCGCGGCGCGAGCACCTGGCCCGCGAGAAGGAGTTCACGCGGCAGCGCGACGCATTGAGCCGCGAGCGGCGCGAGCTGCCCTGGGTGCGCGTCGGCAAGCGCTACGAGTTCGACACGCGGGACGGGTGCCGGACGCTGGAAGAGCTGTTCGACGGCTGCAGCCAGCTCGTCGTCTACCACTTCATGTACGGTCCCGACTGGCAGGAGGGCTGCCCGGCCTGTTCGTTCTGGGCCGACAACTTCAACGGCATCGACGTGCACCTGCGGCACCGCGACATCGCCTTCGTGGCAGTGTCGCGGGCGCGGCTCAGCCAGATCGAGGCCTACCAGCTGCGGATGGGCTGGAGCTTCCGCTGGGTGTCGTCGTATGGCAGCGACTTCAACCGCGACTTCCACGTCTCCTTCGGCAAGGACGAGGTCAGCGAAGGCAAGCTCTTCTACAACTTCGAGGTCCGCGCCTTCCCGCGCGAGGAGGCAGCCGGCATCAGCGTGTTCTGCAGGGACGGCGGCGAGGTCTTCCACACCTATTCCTGCTACGCGCGCGGGCTGGACATGCTGAACGGCGCCTACCACTACATGGACCTGACGCCGAAGGGCCGCGACGAGGACGGGCTGCCGCACACGATGGCCTGGCTGCAGCGTCGCGACCAGTACGGCGACTGAGCCGATGGCGGAGTCCTGGCGTACCCGGCGCCTGCGCTGGGTCTTCAACTGGTTCCCGGCCTGGCGGCGCACCGGCGCGCGGCTGACCTACATCGCCGACGATTTTCGCGAGGTCCGGGTCCGGCTGCCGCTCGACTGGCGCACCCGCAACTACGTCGGCACTCTGTTCGGCGGCAGCATGTACGGTGCCGTCGACCCGATCTACATGATCATGCTGATCCGGCTGCTCGGTCCCGGCTACGAGGTCTGGGACAAGGCGGCGACGATCCGCTTCCGCCGGCCGGGGCGCGACACGCTGTACGCGACCTTCCGGGTCGGCGACGGGCTGCTGGACGAGATCCGGGCCGCCGTCGACCGTGACGGCCGCTTCGAGCGCGAGTTGCCGGTCGAACTCGTCGATGCAGCCGGTGTCGTACACGCGAGCTGTGACAAGCTGCTGTTCGTGCGAAGGCGGGAGAACAAGCAATGAACGAACTGGCCACGCGCAACGCGATGATCCTCGGCGCCTCGCTGCTGCTGGGCCTTGCGATGCTCGGCTGGCTGCTCGGTTCCGCTGCATTCCGGGTCAAGTCGCTGGAGCGGACCGTCGTCGTCAAGGGCCTGTCCGAGCGCGAGGTGCCGGCCGACGTCGCGATCTGGCCGGTCAGCTTCCAGGAGGCCAGCAACGACCTGAACGCGCTGTACCAGGGCATCCAGGCCCGCAACGGTCTCGTGATCGAGTTCCTGACCGGCCACGGCATCGCGCGCGATGCGATCACGGTCAACCCGCCGGCCGTCGTCGACCATTTCGCGCGCCAGTACGGCATGCCGCAGCCGGTGCCCTACCGCTACACCGGCCAGTCGACGATCACCGTGTACACCGAGGACATCGACACGCTGCGCAAGGCGATGG
The DNA here is from genome assembly GCA_041568095.1 of Steroidobacteraceae bacterium. Taxonomy (GTDB): domain Bacteria; phylum Pseudomonadota; class Gammaproteobacteria; order Steroidobacterales; family Steroidobacteraceae; genus SCUD01. Next base: position 3,443 of record JBFGAO010000020.1, read on the forward strand.
CCGACGTGATCACGCTGGGCAAGCGCGGCGTCGCGGTCGGCAGCGAGCACTACGGCGGCCCGCAGTACCTGTTCACGGGGCTGTCCGCGCTGAAGCCGGCGATGATCGAGGAAGCGACCAAGAATGCCCGCGGCGTCGCGGAGAAGTTCGCCGCCGACTCGAACAGCCGGCTCGGCAAGATCCGCTCGGCGCAGCAGGGCCAGTTCTCGATCGAGGATCGCGACTCGACGACACAGCACGTCAAGAAGGTCCGCGTCGTCTCGACCGTCGAGTACTATCTGTCGGACTGAGTGCATGAGGGCAGGTGTGGCGGCGTGAAGCTGGACTACGAGCTGCTGGACGTCTTCACCGACCGGCCGTTCGGCGGCAACCAGCTGGCCGTGTTCCCGGTAGCGCCGGAACTTCCGCTCGCGACGATGCAGAGCATCGCCCGCGAACTGAACCTGTCCGAGACCGTGTTCGTGCGCCCGGCCTCCGCGGCCGGCGCCGCCTGCCGGCTGCGGATCTTCACGCCCGGCGCGGAGGTGCCCTTCGCGGGCCACCCGATCGTCGGTTGCGCGGCGCTGCTGTCCGAGCTCGGCATGGTGCCGGGCGGCGGCGACTGCTCGCTCGAGGTCGAGGCGGGGCTGGTGCCCGTCACGGCGCGGCGCGAAGGCGCGTGCCTGTATGCGCAGCTGACGGCGCCACGGCTGCCGACCACGGGCCCCAAGCCGCCGCCGCGCCCGGCGGTCGCCGTGATGCTGGGCCTGTCCGCCGATGACCTCGACCCGAAGGCCGACCCCGAGGGCATCACCAGCGGCATGAACTTCCTCGCCGTGCCGGTGCGCGACGTCGCGGCGCTGGAACGCATCCGTCTCGACTCGACCCGCTGGCACGACCTGCTGGCGGGCTGGTGGGCCTCCTTCGTCTACGCGATTGCCGCCTCCGGCCCGCGCGAGCGCCGGGTCCGGATGTTCGCGCCCTCGGCCGGCATCCCGGAGGACCCCGCGACCGGCGCGGCCGCCGTCGCGCTTGCGGCGCTGCTGTCGAGGAGCCCGCCCGAGGCGCCGGGCCGCGAGGCCTGGACCGTGCTGCAGGGCCAGGAAATCGGCCGGCCGAGCCGGCTGGAACTCGAGCTCGACTACGGATCCTCCGGCCTGCAGGCCGTCCGTCTCGGTGGCTCCGTCGTCCGGATGGGCGGCGGGCGGCTTGAAATTCCGGACACTGCATCAGCACGTTGAGGCAGACATGAAGATCATCCCGCCGGTACGGGCGACGCATCACTATCGCCAGGCGATTGAAGGCGCGCCCGAGCGCGTGTTCCCGCTGATGTGCCCGGTCCGCGAGGTCGACTGGGTGGCCGGCTGGGAGCCGCGACTCGTGATCAGCGCCTCGGGACTCGTCGAGCGGGACTGCGTGTTCACGACGCCGGACGGCGGGCACGAGGCGACCTGGTACGTGACCCGCCACGAACCTGACGACTGGTTCGTCGAGATGCTGAAGCTGACGCCGGGCGTCACGGCCGTGCGGCTGCAGATCCGGCTGACGCCGCGCGACGGCGGCTGCCATGCCGATGTCAGCTACAGTTACACGAGCCTCGGCCCGGAAGGCGACGCTGCCGTCGCCGGCTTCACGGCGGAGCGCTACCGGGAGTTCATGCAGTTGTGGGAGCGCGAGCTGAATCACTACCTTGCGACCGGGGAGCTGCTGCAGCCGCAGCGCTGATCCGCCCGCCGCGTGCGCTGACGCGGCGCACGCTGCTCCAGGGGGCGCAGGACCTCGCCCGCCGTGACGCCGGCATGGCCGCGCTGCTCACGAGGCACGGGCTGCCGCCGCTGTGGGGACGCCGGCCCGGCTTCGCAACGCTGGTCTGGATCATCCTCGGGCAGCAGGTGTCGATCGCGGCGGCGCGCACGATGTACCTGCGGCTGTGTGATCGGCTTGGGGGCGTGACGCCGGAACGGATCGCGGCCGCCGGCGTCGCCGGCCTGCGCGCCGAGGGCATCACGCGCCAGAAATCCGCTTACTGCTGTGGCCTGGCCGCGCGGCTGCTGGACCGGCGGCTGGACCTGGCCGCGGTTTCGCGCGCCGGAGATGCCGAGGCCCGGGCGATGCTGCAGGCCGTGCCGGGACTCGGGCCCTGGAGCGTAGACATCTACCTGCTGATGGCGTTGCGGCGTCCCGATGTGTGGCCGGCCGGCGACCTGGCGCTGGCCGAAGCGCTGCGCCGGACGCGGCGTCTGCGCGCGCGCCCCGATCTCGCACGGCAGCAGCGGATCGCCGCCGCCTGGGCACCGTGGCGCTCGGTCGCTGCAAGACTGCTGTGGCAGTACTATCTTGCGACCGACGGGCGCGGAAATTCCCGGCGATGACGCGATGGATCCGAGGCCTCCCGGCCATGCTGGTCGCAGCGCTGTCCGTGACGGCGGCGTCGGCGGCTGACGTGGCCGGCCTGCACCACGAGGAGCAGGGCCACGGCGAGGCCGTGGTGCTGATCCACGGCTTCAGCCTCGACCTGCGCATGTGGGATCCGCAAGTGCCCGCGCTCGCCGGGAGCCACCGCGTGATCCGCTACGACCTGCGCGGCCACGGCCGCTCCGCGGCGGCGAAGGCGCCCTACTCCGGCCACGGCGACTTGCTTGCGCTGCTCGACAGTCTCGGCGTCGGACGCGCGACGGTGGTCGGCTTGTCGGCCGGCGCCGTCATTGCGACGGACTTTGCGCTCGAGCATCCCGCGCGCGTCGCGCGCCTCGTGCTCGCTGCACCGGGCCTGGGCGGCTTCCGGACGCCGCCGCTGCCCTGGATGGCTCCGGTATTCGAGGCGGCGGCGGCCGGCAACGGCGAACTCGCGGCCGGGCGCTGGGCGGCGACGCCGATCATGGCGCTGCTGCGCGACGCGGCCAGTACGGACGCGGTGCGGCAGATGGTGATGGACAATGCGCGGCTGTGGACGATGCAGCGCCTCGAACAGCCGCTGTCGCCGCCCGCAATCGGCCGGCTCGGCGAGATCGCCGCACCGACGCTGGTGGTCGTCGGCACCGCCGACCTGCCGCACATCCAGCAAGTTGCCGGCATGCTCGCCCATGGCATCGCAGGCGCGCGGCTTGTGACCATCGACGGCGCGGGGCACCTGGTGAACCTGGATGCGCCGGCGGAATTCAACGCTGTGCTGCTGCAATTCCTGACGGGCAGCGCGGCCTGCGCCTGCGAGGCGCCAGTCAACTGAGGAGGGAACCATGAAGCGAAACGCCAGCGCCGTCTGGAAGGGCGGGCTCAAGGACGGCAAGGGGACACTGACCTCGGACAGCGGCGTGCTGTCCTCGACGCCCTACTCTTTCCACACGCGCTTCGAGCAGGAGCGCGGCACCAACCCCGAGGAACTGATCGCCGCGGCGCATGCCGGCTGCTACTCGATGGCGCTGTCGATGATCCTCGGCGAGGCCGGCATCCGCGCCGAGGAGATCCGCACGCAGGCGGCCGTCAGCCTCGAAAAGTCCGACCAGGGCTTCTCGATCACGGCGGTGCACCTGGACGTCAAGATCCGCGCGCCGGGCGCCGATGAGGGCAAGGTCCGGGACTGCGCCGAGAAGGCCAAGGCGGGCTGCCCGGTCAGCCGCGTGCTGAATGCGAAAATCACGATGGACGCGAGCCTGGCCGGCTGAGCCGGGCTCCCCGGGGCCGCGGACAACGGCTATCATCGCCGGCCGCGGGCGATCGTGGCCCGGTTCCGGAGAATGCCTGTGAGGATGTCTGCCCTGGCCGCCGTCGCGGCGGTCCTGTTGCTAGGTGCCTGCCAGCCCGCGTACATGCGCGTCGCGCCGACGCTTGCCGGCATGCCCGTTTACGCCGTCGAGGGCGCCAACCCGCGCAAGTGGAACAGCCCGGTGTCCTTCGGGCCCTGGCAGACGACGACCGCGCGCGAGGGCATGCGCTGGGACTTCGGCCTGCCGCTGCTCGGCATCACCGCCGGCTACGCGACGCAGCCCTACCGGCTGGTCATCGCAGGCAACGGCCCCGTCGTGCAGGCCGAGTGCGTGAGCCGCGCGGCGTCGCTGGCCCGCAAGAGCCTCGCCGTCGACCCGACCTTCGGCCGGCTGCCCGCGCTGGCCTGCGGCTTCCGCGGCGCCGGCGAGGGCACGCTGCGGCTGCGCACGACGGCGACCAACACCGAGGAGGGCACCATCGACTTCGGCGACGGCGCGTGGACCGTGCGCTCCGTCAGCCACTACGAGGGCTCGCCGCTGCCGAGCCCGCTGCCGCTGGGCTACGAGATCAGCCGCAACGGCTTCATCCACGCCGGCGTCGAGACGATCAACCGCGGCCGCGTCTGGATCGACCCGGCACTGCCCGCCGAGGACCAGGCACGCCTCGCCGCCGCGATCACGGCGCTGTTGCTGTACGTGCCGGCTTCCGGCGGCTGAGCGCGCCGTGGCGCTGACGCCGTTCCACCTCGCGATCCGCGTGCACGACCTCGCGGCCGCGCGCGCGTTCTACGGCGGGCTGTTCGGCTGCCCCGAGGGACGCAGCGCCGAGCAGTGGGTGGACTTCGATTTCTTCGGCCACCAGCTCGTCTGCCACGTCGCCGACGCGCAGCCCGTCGCCGCGACGAAGCGCGTGGACGGGGACGACGTGCCGGTGCCGCACTTCGGCGTCGTGCTCGAAATGCCGGAATGGGAACGCCTCGCCGCGCGGCTGCGCGCGGCCGGGACCGACTTCGTCGTCGAGCCCCACATCCGCTTCCGCGGCCAGCCCGGCGAGCAGGCGACGATGTTCCTGCTCGATCCCAGCGGCAACGCGCTGGAGTTCAAGGCCTTCCGGGACATCGCCCGCCAGCTGTTCGAGACCTGAGCGGCGCGCGCCGCGGCGCGTTCAGCGCTGCGCGGCCGCCGCGGCGATCAGCGCAACGTAGCGCGCCGCGAGCCGCGCGGTCCGCCCGTCGATGTCGAACTCCGGGTTCAGCTCCGCGACGTCGGCGATCGCGACCCGGCCGCTCGTCAGCACCTCGCCGGCCAGGCGCTCGACCAGCAGCGGGTCGACGCCGAGTGCCGCCGGCGCGCTGACGCCCGGCGCCGCGGACGCGGGCAGCGCATCGAGGCAGATCGTCAGGTAGATCCGCTCGTGACGGTGCACGAAAGCGCGCAGGTCCTCGGCGAGCGCGGCGTGCTGGTCGGCGCGAAACTCGACGTCCTCGACCCACTCCACGCCGCGCTCGCGCGCGCGCTGGAACAGGGCCTCCGTGTTGGACCAGCGGCTGATGCCGAGCACCCGGTAGCCGACCCGGCGGCTGCGAGCCGCCGCATCGTCGAGGATCTGGCGGAACGGCGTGCCCGAGGACGCCCGCGCGTCGCCGCGCAGGTCGAAGTGCGCGTCGAAGTTGACGACGCCGATCGCGCCGCCGTCGCCGCGGCGCTCCAGCATCCCGGCCAGCGCGCGATAACTCGCCCAGGCGATCTCGTGACCCCCGCCGAGCCCGATCACGAGGCTGCCGGCGTCCAGCGCACCGGCCGCCAGCGATGCGTATTCCTGCTGCGCGTCCTCCAGCGCGTCACCGTCACAGGCGACGTCGCCGAGGTCGTCCACCGCGTCGACGCCGTGCGCGGCGAGCCCGGCCAGCGCGCGGCGCAGCGCCTGTGGACCGCCGGCCGCGCCGGGACGGCCGCGGTTACGCCGCACGCCGGCGTCGCAGGCGAAGCCGGCGAGCGTGACGGCCGCCGCGGTCTTGCCCGGCGCACGCACGACCTGGTGCCAGCGGCGCGCAGCCTCGCCATCGGCCGCGTCGACGCGACCGGTCCACGGCGCCGGGTCGAAGCCGCGCTTCACGGCACCGGCCCCGGCGGAGGCGGTGCCGGCGGTGCCGGTGGCGGTGCGCCGCCCGGATCTGGCGGTGGCCGGCGATTGTTGCGCCAGCCGTTGACGATGCCGTTCGCGGTCGTACGCAGCTTGCGCAGCCAGATGCGCGCCCAGGCGAACTCGGCGCCGAGGAT
>JBFGAO010000021.1:0-9387 GCA_041568095.1 Steroidobacteraceae bacterium
ACGGTCGCGATCTCGAGGATGCGGTCCGTGGCCGGCACGAGCCCGGTCATCTCGAGGTCGATCCAGACGAGATTGTCCGCGGCAGCCATGTTGCCGGCGATCTTAGCAGAGGCTAGAGTCCGCCCCGCCATGCATCCCTTCACGCTGCTGTTCGTCACGGTCCTCGCAGGCGGCCTGCTGCTGCAGCTGTGGCTGCTGCAGCGCCAGCGGCGCGCCGTCGCGCTGCACCGCGACCGCGTGCCCGATCCCTTCGCCGGCGCGGTCACCGACGCCGAGCATGCGCGCGCCGCCGACTACACGATGGCGCTCGCCGGGCTGTCGTCGCTGCACCTCGGCTGGGACGCGCTGGTGCTGCTCGCGCTGACACTGGGCGGCGGCATCGCGGCCCTCGACGCCACGGCCGTGGCAGCGGGCTTGACCGGCCTCGCGCGCGGCGTCGCCGTCATTGCGGGCACTGCCCTGCTGCTGTGGCTCGCCGGCCTGCCTTTCGGCATCTGGCGCACCTTCCGGATCGAGCAGCTCTTCGGCTTCAACCGGATGACCCCGGCGCTGTTCGCGGCCGACCAGGCCAAGGGGCTGGCCCTGTCAGCCGTCCTGCTGCTGCCGCTCGCCGCGCTGCTGCTGTGGCTGATGGAGCGTGCCGGCACGGCCTGGTGGCTGTGGGCCTGGGCCGCCTGGGCGCTGTTTTCGCTCGGGCTGGTCTGGGCCTGGCCGCGGCTGATCGCGCCGCTGTTCAACCGCTTCCGCGAGCTCGAGCCCGGCGAGCTGCGCGACGGCGTCGAGTCGCTGGCGCGACGCTGCGGCTTCGAGCCCCGCGGTGTGTTCGTCATGGACGGCTCGCGCCGCAGCACGCACGGCAATGCCTACTTCACCGGTTTCGGCAACTCCAAGCGCATCGTGTTCTTCGACACGCTCCTCGACGGCCTCGCGCCTGCAGAAGTGGAGGCCGTCGTCGCGCACGAGCTGGGCCACTTCCGGCTGCGCCACGTCGCCTGGCGCATCGTCTGGTCCCTAGCCACGTCGCTGGCCGGGTTCGCACTGCTGGCCTGGCTCGCCCGCCAGGCCTGGTTCCAGCCGGCGCTGGGCGTGCCGGACGGCGGCACCCACACGCTGCTGCTGCTGTTCCTGCTGGTGGTGCCGGTGCTGCTGCTGCCTGTCACGCCGCTGTCGGCGTGGCTGTCGCGGCGCCACGAGTACCAGGCCGATGCCTATGCGGCGCGCCACGCCGACCCGCAGCGGCTGGAGAGCGCGCTGGTCAAGCTGCATCGCGACAATGCGAGCACGCTGACGCCGGACCGCCTGTACTGGGGCTTCCATGCCTCGCACCCGCCGGTGCTGCAGCGCATCCGGCGCCTGCGGGCGAGCGGATGAGCCGGACGCCGGACGAGGCGCGCCCCGGCCGGGTCGTCTCCAGCCACGGCCGCGATGCCGTCGTCGAGGACCGGGACGGGCACAGCGTGCACTGCCGGATGCGCGGCCGCCGGGTATCCGTCGTCTGCGGCGACGAGGTCCTGTGGCTGCCGGCGGAGACCGAGGGCGGCGACGGCCTGGTCGTCGAGCGTCTGCCGCGGCGCACCGAATTGTCCCGGATCAACCTGCGCGGCGAGCCGGAACCGGTCGCTGCCAACCTGACCCAGCTGGTCGCGGTGCTGGCGCCGCTGCCCGAGCCGGACCTCGGTCTCTGCGACCGCTACCTCGCGGCGGCCGCCTGGGCGGGCCTCAAGGCCTGCATCGTCGCGAACAAGAGCGACCTGCCGGGCGCGCGCGAGGCGCTGGAGCCGGCCATCAGCGGCTATGCGGGCATTGGCTACCCGGTGGTCTGGACCACGAAGCGGGAGCCCGACGGCGCCGCGTCGCTGGCAGCGCTGCTGGCCGGCGAGACCAGCGTGCTGGTCGGCCAGTCCGGGGTCGGCAAGAGCTCGCTGACCAACCTGCTGGTGCCCGGCGTCTCGGCCTATGTGCGCCAGGTGTCGGAGGCGACCCGCAGCGGCCGCCACACGACCACGACGTCCTCGCTGTACCGTCTGCCATCCGGCGGGGAGCTGATCGACTCGCCCGGCGTCCGCGACTACGCGCCACCGCTGCCAGCCCCGCGCGAGGTCTCCGGCGGATTCCGCGAGATCGAGACGGCGGCCGGCGGCTGCCGTTTCGCGGACTGCCGCCACGCGGGCGAACCCGGCTGTGCCGTGCAGGCGGAGGTCCAGGCCGGAAGGATCGGCGCGCGCCGGCAGGCCAGCTACCGGCAGCTGCTGAGGCTGGCTGAGGAATTCGCCCGGCCGGGAGCCAGGTTCAGGAAATGAGCTGGCGGCCGGCCAGTGCGTGGGCCAGCGTGCCGCCGTCCACGTACTCGAGCTCGCCGCCGACCGGCACGCCGTGCGCGATCCGCGAGGCGCGGATCCTGCGCTTCGCGACCAGCTCGCCGATGAAGTGCGCGGTCGCCTCGCCCTCCACGGTCGGGTTGGTCGCGAGGATGACCTCGCTTACGTCGCCCTCGTCCAGGATCGCCTCCAGCCCCGCGACGCCGAGCTGCTCCGGCCCGATGCCGTCCAGCGGCGACAGGTGGCCCATCAGCACGAAGTAGCGGCCCTGGTAGCCGCCGGACTGCTCGACGGCGACGACGTCGGCGGGCGACTCGACGACACACAGCGCCGTAGAGTCGCGGCGCGGGCTCGCGCAGATCTCGCAGAGCTCGCCGTCGGTCAGCATCCGGCAGCGCTGGCAGTGCCGGATCCCGTCGGCCGCACCGGTCAGCGCGGCCGCCAGCGCACGCGCGCCGTCGCGATTGCGCTCGAGCAGGTGGAAGGCCATGCGCTGTGCCGACTTCGGGCCGACGCCCGGCAGCACCCGCAGCGCCTCGATCAGGCGGGCCAGTCCAGGGGAGTACTTCATCGGCGGCTGCTCAGAACGGCAGCTTCATGCCCGGCGGCAGCTGCATGCCGCCCATCGCGCCTGCCATGTGCTTCTCGACCGCCTCGGCAACGCGGCGCACGGCGTCGTTGCAGGCGGCCGCGACCAGGTCCTCCAGCATCTCGCGATCGTCGCCGGTGACGGCGGGGTCGATCTGCACGCGCCGGACCTCGTGCCGGCCGTTCATCGTGACCTTGACCATGCCGCCGCCGGACTCGCCGGTCACTTCCAGCGAGCCGAGCTGCTGCTGGGCCTTCTGCATGTTTTCCTGCAGCTGCTGCGCCTGTCGCATCAGCTGGCCGATATTGGGCTTCATGGCGGCATTCTAACCGACCGGCTTCACCGAATCCGGCTGGATCACTGCGCCCAGCCGGTCGCGCAGCGCCTGCACGTTCGGGTCCTGCTCCAGCACCAGCCGCGCCTGCTCGAGGCGCTCGTCGCGCTCGCGCTCGTCGCGCCGCGCCGGCGTGTCCAGTTCCGCCTCGGCGACCTCGATTTCGACCCGGGCCGCGGCGCCGGTCACCTGCGACAACGCCTGCCGCAACCGGTCCTGCTGCTGGCGTGTGCACAGTGACGCCGAGCGCGCGTCGAGCCGGAAGCGGAACAGGCTGCCCTGGCGTTCGACCAGCTGGCAGTGCGCCGCCAGCTGCTTCGCCGCGCCCTGCAGGCCCAGCTGCGCCAGCAGTTCGGGCCAGCCGCCGGCCGGCTCGGCGCCCACCGCGGCTGCCGATGCAGGCTTCTGCTGCGCGCGCGGTCGCGGTGCCGGCGTCGTGCCGGCGGCCGGGCCCGGCGCCGGCTCGCCCGGCCCGGCCGGGCGGAAGGCCAGCATCCTGAGCAGCGTCATCTCGGCCCCGGCCCGTGGCTCCGGCGCATGCGGCAGGTCACGGCGGCCGAGGATCGCCAGCTGGTAGTACAGCTGCAGGTCCTCCGGCTCGAAGCGAGGCGCCAGCCGTGCCAGCAGGCCGTCGCCGTAGGACTCGTCCCCGGCGAGGTCGGGCACCGCCTGGCGCAGCGCCAGCTTCTGCAGCAGCGAGGCCAGTTCGTCCAGCAACCTGCCGTAGTCGGGCGCGTACTGGTCGGCCTCGGCGATGAGCTCGAGCAGGCCGCGCGCGTCCTGCGCGGCCAGGCATTCTGCGATCCGGACGACCTGGCCGCGGTCGACCGTGCCGAGCATCGCCCGCGCATCGGCCTCGGTGACCCGGCCGCCACCGTAGGCGAGCAGCTGGTCCAGCAGCGACAGCGCGTCGCGCAGGCTGCCGTCGGCCGCGCGCGCCAGCAGCGCGACTGCACCCGGCTCGGACTCGACTTTTTCCGCGTCGAGGATCTGCTGCAGCCGGCCCGCGATCAGCGGCGCCGGCAGCCGCTTCAGGTTGAACTGCAGGCAGCGTGACAGCACCGTGACCGGCAGCTTCTGCGGGTCGGTGGTCGCGAGCAGGAACTTCACGTGCGGCGGCGGCTCCTCCAGCGTCTTCAGCAGCGCGTTGAAGGAGTGGCTGGACAGCATGTGCACTTCGTCGATCAGGTAGACCTTGTAGCGCGCCCGCGTCGGCGCGTACTGCACGTTGTCGAGCAGCTCGCGGGTGTCGTCGACCTTGGTGCGCGACGCGGCGTCGACCTCGATCAGGTCGACGAAGCGGCCCTCGTCGATCTCGCGGCAGGCGGAGCAGTCTCCGCAGGGCTTCGAGCCGACGCCGCGCTCGCAGTTCAGCGACTTGGCGAGGATCCGCGCGATCGTCGTCTTGCCGACGCCGCGCGTGCCGGTGAACAGGAAGGCATGGTGGACGCGATCCGAGTCGAGCGCATTGACCAGCGCGCGCAGCACGTGCTCCTGCCCGACCAGCTCGCCGAAGTTCTTCGGCCGCCATTTTCGTGCCAGGACCAGGTAACTCATGGATCGTGCCGCCGCAATGTCCCTCCGCCGCGCGCAGGATGGAGGCGGCCCGCGCCAGCACCCCTCCGGCACCCGATGTTGCCGCTACCGTTGCTCCCTTCCGGGCCTGGCGGGATTCACGACTGATCGTCGCGGAGGAACCGGCGCGAGCCACCATCGATGACCCGGGCCCGCGATCGTAAGGTTGCCCCCCACCACCGTCAACCGAGCGACGCCGCGAGCGGCAGCCACAGCGTGACCGTCGTGCCGCGGCCGCGCTCGCTGTCGATCGTGACCCGTCCGCCGTGGATGTCCATGATCTCCTTGACGATGCTCATGCCGAGCCCGGTGCCCGGCACGCCTGCAGCGGCCTCGGCGCGGTAGAAGCGCTCGAACACGCGGCGCCGTTCGTCCTCGTCCATGCCGCTGCCGCGGTCGCGGACCTCGACGCCGGCCTCGTCGCCTGCGCGGACCAGGCGCACGTCGATCGGCGTGCCGGGCTCCGAGTACTTGTAGGCGTTGGACAGCACGTTCCCGAGCGCCTGGCAGAACTTGTCGGCGTCCACGACAGCCTCGGCGCCGCCCAGCTCGCCAGCCAGTGCCGGCAGGCGCGGGTCCTCGGCCAGCCGGAAGGTCCCGACGAAGTCGCGGACGACAGGCTCCAGTGCCTGCCGCCGCATCGTGAAGTCGCGCCCGGCGCGCGCCTCGATCCGCGACAGGTCGAGCAGCTCGGTCACGATGCCGGTGATGTGGTCGCCGTGCCGCCGCATCGTGGCCAGCATCTCCTGGCGCGCCTCGGGCGCCGGGTCGCGCGCCTGCAGGAACTCGGTGTAGCCGGCGATCACGGCAATCGGCGTGCGCAGCTCGTGCGCAGCCGTCGCCAGGAATTCGCTCTTCATCCGGTCCAGCTCGTCGGCGCGGGTCACGTCGCGGAAGTACGCGACCTGGGCGCCGCCTGCCGCCGCAACGACCCGGCACTCGAGCACCGCCTGGTGCGGCCGCGCCAGGCGCAGCGTGGACGCGACGCCCGGCGCCGGCTCGGTGACGCTGCCCAGCGTCGCAAGGCGTGACCAGAATGCCGCGCGGCCCGTGCCGATGACCTCGTCCCGCGACCATCCCGTCAGCGCCAGGAAAGCCGGGTTCGTCTCGGTCACGGTGCCACCGGCATCGAAGTACACGAGGCCATCGGGGGTCAGGCTCAGGATCGTCGACAGCTCCTCGTTGCGCTCGGTTAGCCGCTCCTCGGCAGCCTGCCGCGCGCGATCCGAGTCACCAAGCAGGCGCCCCATGCGCTGCAGCTCGCCGACCGTGTGGCGGAACTCGCGGACGTCGAATTCCGGCAGCCGCTGCTCGTAGTCGCCGACCGCGATCCGGCGGGCCATGCGCTCGATCTGCTGCAGCGGCTGCGCGATGGTGCGGCTCACGTGGCCGGCACGCCGGTACAGGATGGTGAAGAAGATCACGTAGAAACCGGCCAGTCCGGCCAGCATGATCCAGCCGATCACGGTCAGGTCGCGGGCCAGGCTTTGTGCCGGCCCGAACACCTGCTGCTCGGGGACCAGCACCAGCAGCTTCCAGCCGGCGCTCGGGATCGTGCGCCAGGCGACGAGGTGCGGCGCCGGCTCGTCGAGGCGGCCGTTGCCGCCCGGCTGCGCGGCGAGCAGTTCGCCGATTGCGGCGAGATCCGCGCGCCGGAACACGTTGAATTCCTCGGGCTTGAAGGTGTCAGCGAGGATCGCCTCGTCGTAGTGATGCTCGAACAATTCCCTGAGCGAGAACAGCTCTTCGGCGCGCGGCGGCAGCGCCAGCAGCGTGCCGTCCTTGCCGACCAGCAGCAGGAAGCCCTGCCAGGGTATCGGCGTGCTGAGGACGCCGGCGATCATGCGGTCGAGCGTGACATCCGCACCGACGACGCCCTCGAGGAAGTCGCCGCGGTAGACCGGCGCAATGGCCGAGACCATCCAGCCCTTGCCCGCGGGGTCCACGTAGGCATCGGTCCACACGACGCTGCGGGACGGGTTCCGGGCGGCGTCGGCCTCGTAATAGAAATTGAAGGCCGGGATGTTCAGGTACGGGTCGAACTGCGCCGCGGCGTCGATCCACGGCCAGATCCGGTTCAGCGAATCGTGGGTGTTGACGTAGGCCTGCACGACCAGCGGATTGGATTCGGTGATGTCCCTCAGCAGCGGGTCCAGCACCGCCAGCCGCGACAGTTTCTCGAACTGCTCCGGTCCCTTCGGCGTCAGCGCCGAGTAGAAGACCGCGGCGCCGCCATCCGGCCGCACCGTCGTCAACAGGCCGCTCGGCTGCAGCCGCAGGCGCGAGCGGTCTTCCTGCCGCGGCGCGGGCTTCGCCAGTGCAAGCGCGGCCTGGCGGCGCAGCACGTCGGTCAGCGCGGCGACCTGGCCGAGTTGCTGCTCGATGATCGCGGACTCGTCGGCGGCGATCCTGACGACCTCGTCGCGGGCCATCTCGCGCAGCGCCGTGACATTCCTGTGCCGCGACCAGGAATGGCTGGTCAGGTAGACGGCGATCAGCACCAGCTCGACCAGCAGCAGCGGTATCAGCGCGTTGCGCGAGAACGCGCGCCAGACCCAGCGCAGCAGCGGGGTCTCCCGCCTGCTGCGGGAGGCCGCCGGATCATCCGGGACGGGTGCGGGCTGCATCGGCGGAGTGTAGCCGTTGCGCAGCGAGGGAAATTGGCGGAGAGGGTGGGATTCGAACCCACGTGGGGCGCAATGCCCCCAACCGATTTCGAGTCGGTGCCGTTATGACCGCTTCGGTACCTCTCCGGGCGGCGTACCGGGCACGCGTCGGTGGCCCCGGGACCGGAGGCGGTATTCTACAACAATGCAGCCCAGCCCTGCGCAGGCCGGTGACCGGCGCGACGTGCGCCGCCGCTTCGGGGTGCCGGCGATCACGCTGGGCGCGCTGATGCTGGGTACCTGCTCGGCGCTGCCCGGCACCTACGAGCAGGTCCGGATGCTCGGCATCCTGAAGGTCGCGACCCGCAACAGCCCGACCGCGTATTACGAGGGCGCGGGCGGCGCCGAGGGACCGGAATTCGAGCTGGCGGCCGGCTTCGCGCGCCGCCTCGGCGTCGAGCTGCAGTTGCGCGTGATGCCGTCGGGCGCGGCCGCGCTCGACGCGGTACTGCGCAACCGCGCCCATGTCGCCGCCGCCGGAGTCATCGCGACGGCCGAGCGGCGCGCACTGGCGCTGTTCGGGCCCGCCTACCGGCAGGTGAGCCAGCACGTCGTGTACCGGTCCGGCGACCAGCTGCCGGCCGGGCCCGCCGACCTCGTCGGGCGCCGGATCGTCGTGATCCGCGGGTCGACCCACGCGGCGAGCCTGGAACGGCTCGCGCGCGATTTGCCAGGGCTGGAGTGGACCGAGGTCGAGGGCGCGGACCAGCTCGACTTGTTCGCGCGCCTGTCGCGCGGCGACGCGGATCTGACGATCGCCGACTCCGCCGAGTTCTCGCTGGGCCGTCACTTCCATCCCGAGCTGCGGCCGGCATTCCGGCTGGCCGAATCCGAGGAAGTCGCCTGGGCGCTGGCGCCGCGCAGCACGGACCTGCTGCCCGAGGTGCGCCGGCACTTCGAGGAGCTGGAGGCCACCGGCCTGCTCGGCGAGATCCTGACGCGCCACGAGCGCTCGCTGCGGCGATTCGACCGCGTCGACGCGCCGGACTTCGTCCGCAGCGTCCGCGAGCGCCTGCCTGCCTACCGGCCGCGGTTCGAGGAGGCGGCCGCCGACACCGGGCTCGACTGGCGGCTGCTCGCGGCGATCGGCTACCAGGAGTCGCGCTGGGACGAGACGGCCGTGTCGCCGACCGGCGTGCGCGGCCTGATGATGCTGACCGCCGAGACTGCGCAGCGCGTCGGCGTCAGCGACCGCACCGATCCGCGCGACAGCATCCTCGGCGGCGCCCGCTACCTGGTCGTGATCCGCGACACGATCCCGGCACGGATCCCGGAGCCGGACCGCACCTGGCTCGCGCTGGCCGCCTACAACGTCGGCTACGGCCACCTGGAAGACGCCCGCGTGCTCGCGCAGCGGCTCGGCCGCAACCCGGATGCCTGGCCCGACGTCCGGGAGACGCTGCCCTTGCTCGCGCAGGAGCGCTGGTACACGCAGACGAAGCGCGGCTACGCACGCGGCTGGGAGCCGGTCGGCTTCGTCCGCAACGTGCAGACCTACCTGGAACTGCTCGAATGGATGACCGGCGGGCCGCAGCGTGACGGGCGCCTGCCCGGTGCCGGCGCGGCCGGGGCCGCGGCGCGCTGAGCGGCCGGCGTCCTCAGCGCCGCGCCGCGAAGAAGCGCCTCAGCTGCGCGCCGCAATCGTCGGCCAGCACGCCGCCGAAGGCGTCCACGCGGTGGTTCAGCTCGCGGGCGGCCAGCAGGTTGAACACGCTGCCGGCCGCGCCCTGGCGCGGGTCCCAGGCGCCGAACACCAGGCGTGCGATCCGCGCATGCGCCATTGCCGACGCGCACATCGGGCAGGGCTCCAGCGTGACATACAGCGTCGACCCGCCCAGCCGGTAGTCGCCTGCCGCCGTCGCGGCGGCCCGCAGCGCCAGGATCTCCGCGTGGGCCGTCGGGTCA
>JBFGAO010000022.1:0-9318 GCA_041568095.1 Steroidobacteraceae bacterium
CGACCAGCGGCCGGCGTCGCCCGGGCCGCCGAAGGGCGGCCACTGCGACACCCACTCGCGCCCGCTGTTCATGTACCGGATCTCGAAGCGCCGCAGCCGCGGAAGCAGCCTGCGCTCGACTGGCTCGTCCGACAGCATAGGGTCCGTGACATTCCAGTGACGCCGCAGCAGCGCGCCGTCCTCGAGCAGGTAGACGACCCGCTGCACCGTGCCGCGCGGCGTCGCCGCATGGTTGGGCCAGCCGCCGCGCGACAGCTCGACGACCGACACGGCATTCGGGTCCCGCAGCAGCGCGGCGCGGTGTCCGTCGCCGACCGGCTCGCGCACGGGCCGCGGCGCCAGCTCGCGGAAGTCGGTAGCCAGCAGGTGCAGCGCCTGCTGCACCTCGCGCAGCCGGTCAAGGTGCTCGCGCGAGGCCTCGACCGCGACCCGCGCCTCGCCGAAGCCGCGGTAGGCCATCAGGCCGATCACGGACAGGATCACCGTGACGACGAGGATCTCGAGCAGCGTGAACCCGGCCGAGCGTCGCGCGTTCACGGCTCTTCCCCGTCGCCGTCACCGTCGCCGTCGCGACCGGGCCGGCTGCTGCCGCTCCAGGACGTCGTCGACGGCGCGGCCGCCATCGCGGCGGCGCCGGCGAAGCCCGCCAGCGTGACGAGCGCGGAATCTTCCGGGTCACTGTCGCGGCGCACGCTGACGTCGATGCGGCGCAGGCCGTCGACCGGCGTCTGCGACACCGTCGCGACCCAGTGCCAGCGCCGGCCGGCGAAGTCGACCTCGCCGTCGGTCTCGTCGACCGAGGGCAGCTCGCCGGCCAGGCGCATCTCGGCGATGCGGTTGTCGGCGATCCAGGCAGCGAGGCTGCGGTCGCGCAGGTGGTCCACGTTGCGCGCGATCGCGCCGATCGTGACGAACACGGCGGCCATGCCGACCGCGATGATCGCCATCGCGACGACGACCTCGATCAGCGTGAAGCCGCCGGCGCGCTCAGCCGTCTTCGTCACGGGCGACCTCGATGCTGCCGTCGGCGCGGCCGATCAGCGTCACGCGGCGGGCGGCGTCCGGCCGGACGACCGACAGCTGGTAGGGCGTCATCTCGCCGCTGCCGTAGGCGACCAGCTGCGGCAGCCGCGCCTCGGGCCGCTGCGGGCGCCGCAGCAGCACCGGCTTGCCCTCGAGCAGCAGCTCGAAGGACAGGCCGGGCGGCAGCTCGCGCGGCCGCAGCCACGCGTCCTGCTCGACCGCCACCCAGCGCAGCTGCCGGCCGTCGAAGCGCAGGAACTCGTAGCCGCCGGTGTCGATCCGCAGGCCGTAGTCGCGGCCCTCGAGCTGCGCCTGCTCCTGCAGCAGCGCCACCGCGTCGGCGAGCCGCCGCGTCTCGTCCTCGATCTCGGTGTCGCCGCCGAGCACGCCGATCGACAGCGTCGCGACCACCGCGAGGATCGCGATGATCACGACGACGACCAGGATCTCGATCAGCGTGAAGCCGCGCTCGCGCGGCTGCCGGCGGGCGGGCGCGGTGCGCACGGGCGCTGCCGTCAGTCTATGTTCCAGTTGCCGATGTCCGCGTCGACGCCGTCGCCGCCCGGCTGCCCGTCGGCGCCGAGCGAGTACAGGTCGTAGGCGCCGCCGCGCGTGCCGGGCTGCAGGTAGCGGTACGGGTTGCCCCAGGGGTCCGTCGGCAGCGAGCGCGACTTCAGGTAGCCGTCGGGCTTCCAGTTGCGCACCGTCGGGTCGTCGGGCTTCGAGATCAGCGCTTCCAGGCCTTGCGTCGTCGTCGGGTACTTGAAGTTGTCCATCCGGTACAGGTCGAGCGCGGTGCCGAGCGTCCGGATGTCCTGCTTCGCGGCGGTGATCCGCGCCTCGTCGACGCGACCGAGGATCTGCGGGCCGATCAGCGCGCCGAGGATCGCGATGATCACCAGCACGACCATGATCTCGATCAGCGTGAAGCCGGCTTCGCGAACGCGGCGTGGCTGGCGCATCCGACACTCCTGTCCGGGCGGCGCCGTGGCGCCGCGAACGGCCGGAATGATAGCAGAGCGGCGTCGCCGGCCCCGCGCGGCTGGCCGCCGCGGGCCGCGCTCGACCTATAATCGGGGCCGCGATCGGCAGCGGAGAGTGCATTGAAGCTCGCGATGATGTTTCCCGGCCAGGGTTCGCAGTCGGTCGGCATGCTCGCCGGCCTCGCGTCGGCCGAGCCGGTCGTGCAGCAGACTTTCGCGGAGGCTTCTGCCGTGCTCGGCTACGACCTGTGGGCGCTGTGCCAGCAGGGCCCGGAGGAACGGCTCGGCACGACCGAGTACACGCAGCCGGCGATGCTCGCGGCGGGCGTCGCGGTCTTTCGCGCCTGGCAGCGCCGCGGCGGTCCGCTGCCGGCGACGATGGCGGGGCACAGCCTCGGCGAGTACAGCGCGCTGGTCTGCGCCGGTGCACTCGACTTCGCGGACGGCATCGACCTGGTCCGCTGCCGTGGCCAGGTGATGCAGCAGGCAGTGCCGGCCGGCCAGGGAGCGATGGCGGCGATACTCGGCCTCGACGACGGGGTCGTCGAGGATGCCTGCCGCGAGGCCGCAGCCGGCGAGGTCGTGCAGCCGGTCAACTACAATTCGGCGGGGCAGCTCGTGATCGCCGGCCAGGCCGCGGCGGTCGCGCGCGCGGTGGAGGCCTGCAAGGCGCGCGGCGCCAGGCGCGCGGTACCGCTGCCGGTGTCGGTGCCCTCGCACAGCGCGCTGATGGAACCGGCAGCGCGACTGCTGCGCGAGCGGCTGGCCGCGGTCGAGTTTGGCGTGCCCGCCTGCCGCGTCCATGCCTTCGACGGCGGCCTGCACGACTCGCCGGACGCGATCCGCGACGGCCTGTACCGGCAGCTGTTCAACCCGGTGCGCTGGTCGTCAGTCGTCGCCGCGATGATCGGCGAAGGCGCGACGCTGCTGGTCGAGTGCGGGCCGGGCAAGGTGCTGGCCGGGCTCGCGCGTCGCGCACCCGGCGGACGGGATCTGGCGATCCACGCGGTCGACAACGAAGAAACGCTGCAGGCCGCGCTGGCGGCGGCCGGGGGTGAGGACTGATGACGAAGGACCTGCAGGGCGAGGTGGCGCTGGTGACCGGCGCGTCGCGCGGCATCGGACAGGCGATCGCGCTGGCGCTCGGCGCGCGCGGCGCGACCGTCGTCGGGACGGCGACCAGTGCGGTGGGTGCCGAGGCGATCGGCAAGGCGCTGGCCGCGGCAGGCGTGGCGGGGCGCGGCATCGTGCTGGATGTCGGTGACGGCGCCGCGATCGACGCCGCGGTGGCGGAGGTCGAGGCGCAGGAAGGGGCGGTCACGATCCTGGTCAACAACGCCGGCATCACCCGCGACACGCTGCTGCTGCGGATGAAGCCCGAGGACTGGGACGCCGTCATCGCGACCAACCTGGGCTCGGTGTTCCGCCTCAGCAAGGCCGTGCTGCGCGGCATGATGAAGGCCCGCAAGGGCCGCATCGTCAACATCGCCTCGGTCGTGGGCCTGGTCGGCAACCCGGGGCAGGCCAACTACTGCGCGGCCAAGGCCGGCATCGGCGGCTTCACGCGCTCGATGGCGCGCGAGGTGGCCTCGCGCGGGATCACGGTCAACGTCGTCGCGCCGGGCTTCATCGACACCGACATGACCCGGAACCTGCCGGAGGCGCAGCGGGAGGCGCTGGCTGCCCAGATCCCGCTCGGCCGGCTCGGCCAGCCGGCCGACATCGCAGCGGCGGTGTGCTTCCTGGCCTCGCCGGAGGCCGCCTGGATCACCGGCGAGACCGTCAACGTCAACGGCGGCATGCACATGCCCTGAGCCCGCGCGGACGGGGCATCAAGGCCGGAAAAGCCTTTGGAATCAGTCCACAAGGCGGGTTTCTGGTAGCCAGTGGGGGGTCCGTGGCATAGAATGGCGCCCCCGGCCGTCCTGCGGGGCTCCCGGGTACCACAAGGCAAGGGACAAATAACAGATGAGCACAGTCGAAGAACGGGTGAAAAAGATCGTCGCCGAGCAGCTCGGCGTGAAGGACGAGGAGGTCACCAGTGACGCCTCGTTCGTCGACGATCTGGGTGCCGACTCACTCGACACCGTCGAGCTGGTGATGGCGCTCGAGGAAGAGTTCGAGACCGAGATCCCGGACGAGGACGCCGAGAAGATCACCACGGTCCAGCAGGCGATCGACTACATCGTCCAGCACCAGTCCAAGTCCTGAGGCGGTACACGCGGGGGCCCCGGCCGCAAGGCCGGGGTTTCTTGCGCCAGCGCCCCTGTCCCCAGAGGAAGCCGTTTGAGCAAGCGTCGCGTCGTCGTCACCGGGCTCGGCATGGTGTCGCCGCTCGGCAATTCCGTGGCCGAGAGCTGGTCCGGCATCCTGGCCGGCAAGAGCGGCGTGGGGCCGATCACGCGCTTTGACCCCACCGGCTTCCCGGTGACGTTCATCGGCGGCGTCAAGGGCTTCGACCCGGCGCTGTACATGCCGGCCAAGGAAGCGCGGCGCATGGACCTGTTCATGCAGTACGGCATCGCCGCCGGCGTGCAGGCGATCCAGGACGCCGGCCTCGAGGTGACCGACGCGAACCGTTCGCGGATCGGCCTGATCCTGGGCGCCGGCATCGGCGGGCTGGCGACGATCGAGGAGAACCACGACCGCTACCTCGAGGCGAAGTCGCCGCGCAAGATCTCGCCGACCTTCATCCCGGCCAGCATCATCAACATGATCTCCGGGCACCTGTCGATCATGTACGGCATCACCGGCCCCAACCTGTCTGTCGTGACCGCCTGCACGACCTCGACGCACAGCATCGGGCTGGGCCTGCGCACGATCCAGTACGGCGACGCCGACGTCGTGATCGCCGGCGGCGCCGAGATGGCCGAGACACCGCTGGCGGTCGGCGGCTTCGGCCAGGCACGCGCGGTGTCGACCCGCAACGACGACCCGCAGCGTGCCAGCCGGCCCTGGGACCGCGACCGCGACGGTTTCGTGATGGCCGACGGCGGCGGCGCGGTCGTGCTCGAGGAATACGAATACGCGAAGGCGCGCGGCGCGCGGATCTACGCCGAGCTCTGCGGCTTCGGCATGAGCGGCGACGCCCACCACATCACGGCGCCTCCCGAGGATGGCGCGGGCGCGACGCAGTCGATGGCGAACGCGCTGCGCGATTCCGGGATGAACCCCGAGGACGTGCAGTACGTCAATGCCCACGCGACGTCGACGCTGCTCGGCGACGTCGCGGAGACCACGGCGATCAAGAAGGCCTTCGGCGCGCACGCGGCCAGGCTGGCCGTCAGCTCGACGAAGTCGATGACCGGCCACCTGCTCGGCGCCGCCGGCGTCGTCGAGGCGATCTTCAGCATCCTCGCGATCCGCGACCAGGTCGCGCCGCCGACGATCAACCTCGACAACCCCGACGAAGGCTGCGACCTGGACTACGTGCCGCACACGGCCAGGAAGATGAAGATCGACGCGGTTGCGACGAACTCCTTCGGCTTCGGCGGCACCAACGGCACGCTGACCTTCCGCGCGCTGCGCTGAGGCCGCGCCCGGGACGGGCCATGCCAGCCGTAGCGCAACCGATCCCGGGCCTGCCCGAGGGCGCCGACGCGCTGCGCCGGATGCTCGCGCTGCATGCGCTCTTTCCCCGGCGCTATCCGGTGCTGCTGGAGAGCTCGGCCCCGCAGGCGCCGCTGGGCCGCTACTCGCTGCTGCTGGCCGCCCCGGGCGAGCGACTCGCGCTGGACCGCGGCGGGCGCCTCGCGGGGCCCGGCGACGGCGCCGGCTTCTGCAGCCGCCTCGACCAGTGGTGGGCGCGCGAGCAGGGCGGCGCGCCGCCACCGCCCTGGCCCTTCGCTGGCGGATGGTTCCTGTACCTGGGCTACGAGCTCGCCGGCGAGGTCGAGCCGTCGCTGCGGCTGCCGGCCTCGCCGCTGCCGCTGGTGGCCTGCGCCTGGCGCATGCGCGCTGCGATCGTGCACGACCATAAGACCGGTCGCACGGCGCTGCTGGCCGAGTCGCCGGATGCACTGCCGGCCGGGTCGCTGACTGCGGACCTCGCGCAGGCCGCGGACTGGCGACCGGCTGCGGCGGCGCAGGCGGGTGTGGCCGCCATCGAGGAAGACGACCCGGACCGCTACCTCGAGGCCTGCCGGCAGGCGCTCGCGCATATCGCGGCGGGCGACGTCTACCAGGCCAACCTCGCGCGCTGCTGGCGCGCGCAGATCGCAGGCGGACTGGCCGCCGCAGACGTCTACGCGCGGCTGCGCGCCGCCAATCCGGGCGCGTTCTCGGGCATCGCGCAACTGGACGGGCTCGCCTTGCTGTCGAGCTCGCCGGAGCGCCTGGTGCGCGTGCAGGGCGGCCGGATCGAGACGCGGCCGATCGCCGGCACGCGGCCGCGGCTCGCGGCCAGCGACCCGGCCTCGATCGCCGAACTGACCGCCAGCGCCAAGGAGCGGGCCGAGCACGTCATGCTGATCGACCTGGAGCGCAACGACCTGGGACGGCTCTGCGAGCCGGGCAGCGTCGAGGTGGACGAATTCATGGTCGTGGAGAGCTACGCGCACGTGCACCACATCGTGTCGAACGTGCGGGGCCGCCTGCGCACGGACGTGACGCCCGGCGCCGTGATCCGTGCGCTGTTCCCGGGCGGCACGATCACCGGCTGCCCGAAGGTGCGCTGCATGCAGCTGATCGCGGACCTCGAGGGGGCAGGGCGCGGCGCCTACACCGGCGCGATGGGCTACCTCGGCCGCGACGGCAGCCTCGACCTGAACATCCTGATCCGGACCATGACCATCGAGGACGGCCGCGTCGAGTTGCGCGCGGGCGCCGGGATCGTCGCGGACTCGGTCCCGGAACGCGAGCTCGACGAGACGCGCGCGAAGGCCCGCGGCGTGCTGCGGGCCCTCGGGAGCAGCGCCTGATGGCGGTGCTCGTCAACGGGCAGCCGGACGGCACGCTGGATCCGCTGGATCGCGGCCTGCACTACGGCGACGGCCTGTTCGAGACGCTGGCCGTGCGCGATGGCAGCGCCCGCTTCCTTGACTGGCACCTCGAGCGCCTGGCCGGCGGCGCCGCGCGGCTGGGCCTGCCGATGCCGGAGCCCGTGCTGTGGCAGCAGGACGTCGCGGAGGCCTGGCCGGCAGGGCAGGGCGTCGTGAAGCTGCTGCTGACGCGCGGGGCGGGCGGCCGCGGCTACCGGCCACCGCCGGCGCCGAAGGCGACCCGCATTGCGCTGGGATCGCCCTGGCCCGAGCGGTCCGCAGACTTCTGGCAACGCGGCGTGCGTGTGCGACTCTGCGCGACCCGCCTCGGCCACAATCTGGCGCTGGCGGGACTCAAGCACCTGAACCGGCTCGAGCAGGTGCTGGCCCGTGCCGAGTGGGATGAAGCCGACTTCGAGGAAGGCCTGATGCTGGACGAGGACGGCCAGGTGGTCTGCGGCACGCAGTCGAACCTGTTCGCAGTGGCGGGCGGCCGGCTGCTGACGCCTCCGCTGCAGCATTGCGGCGTGGCCGGCGTGATGCGTCGCGCGCTGACGGGCTGGGCCTCGGCGCGCGGGATCCCGGTCGCCGAGCAGCCCCTGCGTCCCGCAGACCTGCTGACCGCCGACGGCCTGCTGCTCACCAAAGCGCTGGTCGGCGCCTGGCCGGCGCGCGAGCTCGAAGGCCGCGAACTGCGTGTGCCGTCGCTGGCCCGGGAGTTCAACGACTGGCTGGAGGGTCAGTGGTGAAGCGCCTTGCGCGGCTGCTGCTGCTGTCGGCATTGCTGGCACTCGTGGCCTGGCTCGCGCTGGACCATTACGAGCGCCGCTGGCTGAACGAGCCGATCGCCGCGCTCGTGGAACCCGAGCTGTTCGAGATTGCGCCGGGATCGTCGCTGACCGCGGTCGCGCGACGGCTGGAGCAGCGCGGCCTGCTGGAGCACGCCTGGCTCTGGATCCGCCATGCGCGGCGCAGCGGGCAGTCCGCGGTCGTGCAGAGCGGGGAGTTCCTGCTCGAGCCCGGCGCGACACCCGCGAGCCTGCTCGAGCAGTTCGTCAGGGGCCGGGTCCTGCTGCACGCGGTCACGATCCCCGAGGGCTGGACCTTCCGCGAGGCGCTCGCGGCGATCCAGGCGCATCCGGCGATCGCGGCCGAGTTGCAGGGACTGGCAGCGCAGGAGATCGCGCGCGCACTGGGCCTGGGCGACCGGCACCCGGAAGGGCTGTTCTTCCCGGACACCTACCGCTTCCCGCGCGGGACCAGCGACCGCTCGCTGCTGCGGCAGATGCACGAGCGGCTGCAGCGCGAGCTGGCCGCGGCCTGGGAGCAGCGTGTCGAGGACCTGCCACTGGCGACGCCCTACGAGGCGCTGGTGCTGGCCTCGATCGTCGAGAAGGAGACGGGACAGCCAGACGAGCGCCCACTGATCGCCGGCGTGTTCGTGAACCGGCTGCGGCGCGGCATGCGGCTGCAGACTGACCCGACCGTGATCTACGGGCTCGGCGAGCGCTTCGACGGCAACCTGCGGCGCGCGGACCTGCAGGCCGACACGCCCTACAACACCTACACGCGGGCTGGCCTGCCGCCGACGCCGATCGCGCTGGTCGGCCGCGCGGCGCTCGAGGCGGCCGTGCGGCCGCAGCCGACGGACGCGCTGTACTTCGTCGCGACCGGCCTCGGCGACGGCCGCCACTATTTCTCGCGCACGCTGGCCGAGCACAACGCCGCGGTCGCGCGCCACATCGCCAACCTGCGTCGCGGCCGCGGGCTTGGGGTACGCTGAGCCCGTGCGTGCGCGCTTCGTGACCTTCGAGGGGATCGAGGGGGTCGGCAAGTCGACCCAGGTGGCGCACGCGGCCGCGCACCTGCGGCGCCGCGGCGTCGAGCCCTGCCTGACCCGCGAGCCCGGCGGCACGCCGCTCGCCGAGACGGTGCGCCGGCTGGTGCTCGACCGCGACGGCGAGCCGCTGGCGCCCGGCACCGAGGCGCTGCTGATCTTCGCGGCGCGCGCAGCCCACGTCGCCAACCTGATCGCGCCGGCGCTGGGCCGCGGCCAGTGGGTGCTCTGCGACCGCTTCACCGATGCCAGCGAGGCCTACCAGGGCGCGGGACGCGGCATCTCGCGCGAACAGATCGCGGCGCTGGCGCATCTGGCGCATCCAGGCCTCGATCCGGACCTGACGCTGCTGCTGGATGCGCCGGTGGACGTCGCGCTGGCGCGGGCGGCGCGCCGGCAGGCAGCCGCCGACCGCTTCGAGGCGGAGGACCGCGCGTTCTTCGAGCGGGTCCGCGCACGCTACCTGGAGATCGCCGGGCGCGAACCCGCGCGGGTC
>JBFGAO010000023.1:0-8987 GCA_041568095.1 Steroidobacteraceae bacterium
CGGACCGGCAGGATGCAGCGCGGGTGCAGCACCTTGGCGCCGTTGGTCGCGATCTCCTGCGCCTCGTCGTAGTGCAGCGACTTCAGCAGCCGAGCCGTGGGCACCGCGCGCGGGTTGGCCGAGAACATGCCCGGCACGTCGGTCCAGATCTCCAGTCGCAATGCGCCGAGCTTCGCCGCGACGTAGGCGGCCGAGGTGTCGGAACCTCCCCGGCCCAGCAGGACCGTCTGGCCGCCGGGGCCAGCCGCGATGAAGCCCTGGGTCAGGATCACGCCGTCCAGCGCGGCGAGGCGCGCGGACAGGCCGGGATCCTGGTCGAAGCGGCAAGTCGCCGACAGCACCGGCGAGCGACCCGGCCGGGCCGCGTCAGCCGCCAGGATCTCGCGCGCGTCGACCAGCGCCGTCGCGACACCCTGCGCGTTAAGGAAGGCTGCGCCGAGCTCCGTGGCCATCAGCTCGCCCGAGGCCAGCACACGCGCGCGCACAGGGTCGCTGACCTCGCCGACCAGCGCGATGCCGGCGGCGATCTTTTCGAGGTCAGCCAGGTGACGACCGACAGCCGGCGGCAGCGGAATGTCCAGAGCGGCGGCCAGTTCGCGGTGGCGACGCGCGATCTCCTCCAGCGCGGCGCCCTGCCTGCCGGACAGCGAGCGCTCCAGCAGCGACTGCAGCGCATCGGTGACGCCGGCCAGTGCCGAGTGCACGACCACGGCGCGCTCGCCCGCGGCGGCACGCGCGCGCAGCACCGCGGCGATGTTGTCCCAGTTGGCGCGTGACGAAACGCTGGTCCCGCCAAACTTCAGGACGACCCAGGGGATCCGGGAAACGGCAGTCATCGGCAGCATTCCAGTCGCGCAGCGAGCCGCGATTCTTGCATTGCAATGCAGCAAAACAAAGGGCCGCAGCCCTTGTGGCCTGCGGCCCCGGCAGCAGGTCTCAGCGACCCGCGTCGCTCAGAACTCGTCCTGTTCGTTGAATTCGGTCAGCTCACGTTTCAGGCGGCGCTCCGCCAGCACGTCCTCGACGCGGCTCCAGGCGGCCTGCTGCTGCGTGGCGCGCTTGGGGCCCTTGGCCGGGCGACGTTCGACGACGATCAGGCGGTCCAGATCGCCGTCACTCTCGCTCGACTCGCCGAGGAACTCGTCGTCGAGGTCGAAGGAATCGTCACTGCGCTGTCTCATGGCGCCTAATTCCTTTCGAAATCAATGGACTCTGGCCACAACCGGATGTCGGTTGGGCTGCGCAATATATACGAAACGGCGCGCCAATCAATGGCCTTGCCGGTAATGCAATTCCAGGGGGTCCCCACGGCGCAGTCCGAGCCTGGCGGCGGCGTCGCCCTGGACCTCGGCGACCTCGACGATTCCCCAGGCATTGACCAGCGCGACCAGCTCGCCCGGCTCGGCCTCGCCATAGGTGCCGACGCGGCGCAGCTCACGGCCGCCGGCGCGCACCGTCCAGTTTCTGGATTCCTCAAGAAGTGTCAGGTCCAGGTTACTGAATACGTTGCCAAAACCATCCACCGTCACGACGCGGCCCTGCCAGCCCCAGGGCTGAGCCACCGGAGCCGGCCAGGCTGCCAGCCGCAGCGGCTCGCAGGCCTCGCCAAGTGCGTCGAAGCCCAGCCGGCCGGACGCGAGTTCAGCCGCAACCGGCGCCAGCAGGTCGCGGCCGTGGAAGGTCGGGCCCGTGGCAGTGATTCCCAGGCCGGCCAGGCGCTTGAGGTCCAGGCGGCGGGCACCGGCGCCGGGCCGGGCCGCGACCTCCCCCAGCAGCCCGTTGTCGGGCGCCAGGAACAGCTGTCCTTCCGAGCTCAGCGCGATCAGCGCCCGGCCGGTGCCGACGCCGGGATCGACCACGGCGACGTGCACGGTGCCCTCCGGGAAGTAGCGGGAGGCACGCGCCAGCCAGAAGCCGGCCTCGGCAGGGTCGTGGCGGCGGATGTCGTGGCTGAGGTCGACGAGCTGGGCCGCCGGGCAGCGGCGCAGCACCTGGCCCTTCATGACGCCCACGTAAGGATCGCGGGTGCCGAAGTCGGTCGTGAAGGTGATTACGGCCGGGCGCAAGAGGCGGACCGCCCGCTCAGGCCGCTGCGCTCAGCGGCACTCGCGCAGGCACTTGCTGTACTTGTCGTCGCAGGCCTTCATCTTGCGGTCGTCGCCGGCGGCTTCTTCCATGCAGCGATCCGAATTCTCGTCGCACTGCGCGACACAGCGCTCGTCGCTTTGCGTCCTCGCGTCGGAGGCCAGCGCCGGCGCAGCGGCCAGGAACCCGGCGGCCAGCAAGGGCAGCAGCCATCTGTCACGGATGTTCATCGAAGGGCACTCCCGCGGTTCCTGACGGCGCCTATATAGGGCAAGTCCCGAGCGGCGCGCAATCGGCAGTCTCCGGCCGCCGCGATGAATGCCGCCTGAACGGCTGCCTGGGGCGGGGGCGGCTCAGGCGAGCCAGCCGCCGTCGACGGTTATGCAGCTACCGGTCGTGTAGCCGGCCGCGTCCGAGACCAGGTACAGCACCGCGCCGGCGATCTCGTCCGGCTGGCCGATGCGTCCCAGCGGCAGCAGGCTTTCGAAAGTCGCACGCAGCCGGGCATCCTCGTGCAGGGCGGCCGCGAATCTCGTCTCGACGATCCCCGGCACCACGGCGTTGACGCGCACGCCGGCCGGGCCCCATTCGCGCGCAAGGCCCTGCGTCATGTTGACGATCGCCGCCTTGGTCATCGAGTAGAGCACCTGGCCCTGCATCGGCCGTACGGCATTGACCGATGCGATGTTGACGACCGAACCCTTTCCGCACCCGATCATGCGCCGGCCCGCCTCGACCGACGCGACGAAGTAGCCGCGCAGGTTCACGTCGAGGGTCTTCTGCAGCGCCGGCAGCTCCATGTCGACGGCGGGCCCGTAATAGGGATTGGTCGCGGCATTGTTGACCAGGATGTCGATGCGCCCGTAGCGGGCGTCGATCTCGGCGAATGCGGCGACGATCTGCTCCGGCTCGCCGATGTGGCAGGCCAGCGCGATGGCCTCGCCGCCGGCCTCCCGGATCTCGCGCACGACTTCCTCGCAGCCCGGCAGCCTGCGGCTGCTGATGACGACGGTCGCGCCCTGCCCTGCCAGCAGCTGCGCAATTGAACGCCCGATGCCCCGGCTCGCGCCAGTCACGAGCGCGACCCGGTCCCGCAGGTCGAAGTGGGATGTGGCCATGGATCCCCGGCGGATGTCGATGCCTGCCCGCCCGGCCCGCATCCTAGCATCGCCGCCGCTACAATCCGCGGCAGCCTGCCGGGAGGCCCGATGCTGATACCGCGCCGGGAAATCGACTTCCATCTTTACGACGTGCTGTCCGCCGCGGCGCTGTGCGACGAGCCCCGCTACGCGGCACACGACCGGCAGGTCTTCGACGCAATTCTCGACGCCGCCGAGCGCATCGCCGCGGACTGTTTCGCGCCCCATGCGGCTGCCTGCGACCGCGACGAGCCGGCGCTGCGCGACGGCCGGGTCTGGCTGCTGCCGGAAACCCGCGAGGCGCTGGACGCCTACAACGCGGCCGGCTTCGGCGCGGCGACCTTCGACCGCGCCGACGGCGGCATGCAGCTGCCCGAACTGGTCGGACAGGCGGCCGGCGCGATGTTCGCGGGCGCCAACGTCGCGTTCCTGTCCTACGCGATGCTGACAGCCGGCGCCGCGCGGCTGATCGCGAGCTTCGGCAGCCCGGCACAGCGCGCGCGCTACGTCGCGCCGATGCTCGAGGGGCGCTTCTTCGGAACCATGTGCCTGTCCGAGCCGCAGGCCGGCTCTTCGCTGGCCGACGTGCGAACCTTGGCCACGCCGCAACCGGACGGCGGCTGGCGCATGAACGGCAGCAAGATGTGGATCTCCGGCGGCGAGCACGAGCTCGCCGAGAACATCGTGCACCTGGTCCTGGCGAGGACGCCGGACGCGCCGCCCGGCGTGCGCGGCATCTCGCTGTTTGCGGTGCCGCGGCGGCGCATCGACGGGGACGGACGCTGTGGCGCCGACAACGACGTGCGCCTGGTCGGGCTGAACCACAAGATGGGCTGGCGCGGCACGGTCAACACGGCGCTGTCCTTCGGCGAGCGCGGCGAATGCACCGCCGAACTGGTTGGCGAGGAAGGGCACGGCCTGCCGCAGATGTTCCAGATGATGAACGCCGCGCGGATCAGCGTCGGCATGAATGCCGTCGCGCTCGGCTATTCCGGTTACCTGCACGCGCTCGCCTATGCGCGCGAGCGCCCGCAGGGCCGCCCGCTGTCGGCGCGCGTCCCGGCGTCGCCGCCGGTACCGATCCTGCGCCACGGCGACGTGCGCCGGATGCTGCTGGCACAGAAGGCCTGGGTCGAGGGCGGTCTGGCACTGGTGCTGTACAGCGCGCGGCTCGCCGACGAGATCGCCTGCGCCGGCGACGATGATGCGGCACGCGCCGCGCGGGGCCTGCTCGAGCTGCTGACCCCGGTCGCGAAGTCCTGGCCCGCCGAGTACTGCCTCGAGGCCAACAAGCTCGCGATCCAGGTCCACGGCGGTTATGGCTACACGCGCGACTACCCGGTCGAACGCTTGTACCGGGACAACCGGCTCAACCACATCCACGAGGGCACCTGGGGCATCCACGGCCTCGACCTGCTCGGTCGCAAGGCCGCGATGGACGGCGGCGCGGCGCTATCGGAACTGGCGGCCAGGATCACGGCGACGGTACAACGCGCAGCGGCCGACCAGTCGCTCGCCGAGCAGGCGCGTGCGCTGGCCGCGGCACTGGACGAGTTGCGGCGCACGACAGGGACACTGCTGGCCGCGGCGGCCGATGACCCGGAACGGGGCCTGCTGTACGCGACGCCCTACCTGGACGCGACCGGCCACGTAATCGTCGCCTGGCGCTGGCTCGAGCAGGCGCTCGCGGCACGGGCGCTGCAGGCGGCCGGGCGCGGCGGGCCCGATTTCCTCGCCGGCAAGCTCGCCGCCTGCCGCTACTTCTGCCGCTGCGAGCTGCCGCGCGCGGTCGCGACCTTCGCGCAGTTGCGCGCGCTCGACGACACGCCGCTGGCGATCCCCGACGCCGGCTTCTGAGCGCGGCTCAGGCCAGCGGGCGGAACTCCATGCCGAGGTCGCGGGCGACCGCCTCGTGCGTGATCGCGCCGTCGTGCACGTTGAGTCCCGCCGCGAAGCCCGGGTCGCGCGCCAGCGCCTCGCGCCAGCCCAGCCCCGCCAGCGCACGCACGTAGGGCAGCGTTGCGTTGGTCAGCGCAAAGGTCGAGGTGCGCGGCACGGCGCCCGGCATGTTGGTCACGCAGTAGTGCACGACGCCGTCGACGACATAGGTCGGCTCGGCGTGAGTGGTCGGGCGGCTGGTCTCGAAGCAGCCCCCCTGGTCGATCGAGATGTCGACCAGCACGGCGCCCCTTTCCATCTTCGAGAGCATCGCGCGCGTGACCAGCTTCGGCGCCGCCGCGCCGGTGACCAGCACCGCGCCGATCACGAGGTCGGCCTCGATCACGAGCCGCTCGATCGCCTCGGCCGTCGAGTAGGCCGTCTCGATCGAGTTGCCAAACTGCACGTCCAGTTCACGCAGGCGCCGCAGCGAGCGATCGACGATCGTGACCCGCGCGCCGAGGCCGACGGCCATCTGCGCGGCATTGGTGCCGGCGACGCCGCCGCCCAGGATCACGACCCGCGCCGGCGCGACGCCCGGCACCCCGCCCAGCAGCACGCCGAAGCCGCCGTTCGCCTTCTGCAGCGCGGTTGCGCCGACCTGGATGGACATGCGCCCTGCGACCTCGCTCATCGGCGTCAGCAGCGGCAGCGACCCGTCCGGTGCGGTGACGGTCTCATAGGCGATCGCGGTCGCGCCGGACTTGACGAGCCCCTCGGCCTGGGCCTTGTCGGCGGCGAGGTGCAGGTAGGTGAACAGCAGCTGGCCCTTGCGCAGCATCGCGCATTCCGGCAACTGCGGCTCCTTGACCTTGACGACCAGTTCGGCGGCGGCGAACACGGACCTGGCGACCGGCAGCACCGTGGCGCCGGCCGCGCGATAGGCGTCGTCGCCGATGCCGATGCCGGTGCCGGCGCCGGTCTCGACGACGACCTCGTGGCCGGCAGCGACGAGCTCGCGGACGCCGGCCGGCACCAGGCCGACCCGGTACTCGTGGACCTTGATCTCCTTCGGACAGCCGATCTTCATGTCGCCCTCCCGCCTGCCGCCGTCGTGTTGCGCGCAGCATAAGGCCTCGGCCGGCGCAGGGTCTGGCGTTTTGGGCGTGAAAGTGACACGCTGCGCAAGATCCTGCCAATGCCAGGCGGCCTGGCGGCAATAAATTGCTGGAAAGGCGATGGACGCGATCGACCGTCGGATCCTGGCGGAACTGCAGCACGACGGCCGGCTCAGCAACGTCGAACTCGCCGCGCGCGTGAACCTCAGCGAGTCGGCGACGCTGAGGCGCGTGCGGGCGCTCGAGGAGGCCGGCACGATCCAGGGCTATGTCGCGCTGCTGCACGCGCAGCATGCCGGCTTCCCGACCAACGTGTTCGTCAGCATCACGCTGCAGCGTCAGGAGCAGCACGACCTGCAGCGCTTCGAGGCAGCCGTGCGCAAGGTGCCCGAGGTCATGGAGTGCTACCTGATGACGGGCGTCTCCGACTACCTGCTGCGCGTCGCCTGCCGCGACGCCGAGGACTTCGAGCGCCTGCACAGCCGGCACCTGACCCGGCTGCCCGGCGTCGCGCGCGTGCAGTCCAGCTTTGCGCTGCGGGTGGT
Organism: Steroidobacteraceae bacterium; assembly: GCA_041568095.1. Taxonomy (GTDB): domain Bacteria; phylum Pseudomonadota; class Gammaproteobacteria; order Steroidobacterales; family Steroidobacteraceae; genus SCUD01. The sequence continues at coordinate 6,766 of JBFGAO010000023.1, forward strand.
CCGGCGGACAACCGAACTACCGATCGTCTGAGCGCTGAGGCAGGATGCCGGCATGGCCACCGCCGTTGATCCGAACCGGATTCCCCCGCGGCCCACCGCGCTCGGCACCGCGTTCGAGGCACAGCGCCGCGCCTTCCTGGACGACCCGAACCCGTCACTGGCGCTGCGCCGCGACCGCCTGGACCGCCTGCGCCGGGTGCTGGTCGCGCACGAGGAGCGCCTGCGCGACTCGATCAGCGCCGACTTCGGCGTCCGCGCACACCAGGAAACGGCGATGTTCGAGCAGTTCACGAGCCTCGAGGGCATCGACCATGCGCGACGGCGGCTGCGTCGCTGGATGCGCCCCGAGCGCCGATCCGTCGCGTGGTGGGCATTGCCCGGCCGCGCCCGGCTGTACCGGCAGCCGCTGGGTGTCGCCGGCATCATCGTGCCCTGGAACTACCCGCTGTACCTGGCCGTGTCGCCGCTGACCGCGGCGCTCGCGGCCGGCAACCGGGTCATGCTGAAGCTGTCCGAATACACGCCGCGCTTCGGTGCGCTGTTCGAGTCATTGCTGTCCGAGGTCTTCGCGGCCGACGAGGTGCTGGCGGTCAACGGCGACGCTTCGGTCGCGCGCGAGTTCTCCGCGCTGCCTTTCGACCACCTGCTGTTCACGGGCTCGACGCCTGTCGGGCGCGCCGTCATGAAGACGGCCGGCGCGAACCTGACGCCGGTCACGCTGGAGCTCGGCGGCAAGTCGCCCACGATCGTCGCCGAGGGCTTCGACGTCGCCGAGGCGGCGCGCCGGATCATGTTCGGAAAGCTTGTCAACGCCGGGCAGACCTGCGTTGCGCCGGACTACGTGCTGGTGCTGCACGACCGCCTCGAAGAGTTCGTCACGGCCTGCCGCGCCGCGACCGAAGAGTTCTACCCGGCGCTCGCGACCAATCCGCAGTACACGTCGATCGTCAACGACCGCCAGTTCCGCCGGCTGGTCGCCGCGGTCGACGAGGCCCGTGCCGGCGGCGCGACCGTGCACGCGCTGCACCCGGACTCGACCGACGCGGAGCGCCGGCGCATGTCGCCGGTCGCGGTGACCGGCGTCAGTGACGAGATGCGGCTGATGCAGGAGGAGATCTTCGGGCCCGTGCTGCCGGTGATCGGCTACGGCGCGATCGACGACGCGGTCGAGTTCGTCAACGCGCGGCCGCGGCCGCTCGCGCTGTACTACTTCGGCGCGCGCGGCGACGCGCTCGACCGGGTGCTCGCACGCACCGTGTCCGGCGGCGTGACTGTCAACAACACGGCCTTCCACGTGCTGCAGGAGGACCTGCCCTTCGGCGGCGTCGGCGACAGCGGCATGGGCCATTACCACGGCAAGGCGGGCTTCGACACGTTCTCGAAGCTGAAGCCGGTGTTCTACGACGGGCGCCTGAGCGGCTCACGGCTGCTGATGCCTCCTTACGGCCGCAGGTTCCGGGTGCTGCTCAAAGTCCTGAAGCGGTGAGCGGCTACTGGGACCTGCCCGCCCCGTTCGTGCACCGGGTCACGGCCGGGCCCGGGGACGTCGACACCTATGGCCACGTCAACAACGCGGTCTACCTGCGCTGGCTGGACCAGGCCGCCTGGGCGCATTCGACGGAACTGGGCGTCGACGAGGCCGCCTGCGTGGCGCTGCGTCGCGGCATGGTTGTCTGGCGCAGCCAGCTGAATTACGTGGCGGCTGCGTACGCCGGCGACGCGCTCGAGGTCGGCACCTGGCTGGTCCGGGCCGACGGCCGGCTGCGCGTGGACCGGCGCTTCCAGGTACGGCGCCAGGGCGATGGCCGCACGCTGCTGCGCGGCCTGATCCACTACGTCTGCATGGACCTCGACAGCGGCCGGCCGCGGCGCATGCCAGCGCAATTCGCGCGCAGCTACCGCCCGCTGGACGACGTCGTCGCGGCGCTGCAGCAGGACGACCACCGCGGTTTTGCGCCCGGCGTCGAGCCGGCATGATTGCGCGCCTGTCCATCGCGGCCGCCGGGCTCGCGCTGCTGACATCCTGCGCTACAGACCTGCGTACGCGCGGCGAACCGGCGCCAGCCTGGAACATCGACCAGGCCCGCATCGTCTTCAATGGACGCTATGGCGGCGGTTCCGATCTTTACGTGCTCGACCGGGGCACCGGCACCGTAACCCCGCTGACCGGCTCGCTGTCCGGGGGTCGGCGCGCGAATGCCGTCGATTATTCGCCGGCGGCA
>JBFGAO010000024.1:0-8974 GCA_041568095.1 Steroidobacteraceae bacterium
CGACGCCGCCGCAGCGGCCGCGGCGCCGTTCGTGCGCGGCGAGCGCAAGATCGGCCGCAACGAGCAATGCCCCTGCGGGTCGGGGCGCAAGTACAAGCACTGTCACGGGGCGCTGCAGCAGGCTGGTGGCTGAGCAAAAGGACAACAAGCGGCAGGTCGGTGCCCGGGCGCGGCGGCGCGCCCGGCCAGGGAAGGCAGGGGGCAAGGGGATGGACCAGTTGCCGGAGGTGCACGTCGTGGCCGGCGCGCTGTTCGACGCCGAGGGCCGCGTGCTGATTGCGCAGCGCCCGCGCGGCCGGCACATGGCCGGGCGCTGGGAATTCCCGGGCGGCAAGCTCGCCGCCGGCGAGGAGCCGCTGGCCGGGCTGCGCCGCGAGCTGGCCGAGGAACTGGGCCTGGAGGTCCGCTCGGCACGCCGGCTGATCCGCCTGCGCCATGACTACCCGAACCGACGCGTGCTGCTCGACGTGTGGCAGGTCACCGACTATGCGGGCACGCCGCGCGGCCTCGATTCCCAGGCCTTGAACTGGGCTGCTCCGGACGCGCTTCCTGCCCATGACATGCTCGAGGCCGACCGGCCGATCGTGACGGCGCTCAGGCTGCCGCAGCGCGCGCGGCGCCTCGCCGAACTGCCATTGCCGGCGCGTTACCGGCCGCCGGTCAGCGAGACGATCCTGTGGCGTGCCTCGGCCGAGGCCAACCCGCCGGCGCGCGGCGACGACGTGCGCGCGCTGCGTGCCAGGGGCCACCGCGTGCTGGTGATGGGCGAAGGCATCCAGGCGATCCAGGCCGCGGTGCTGGCCAGCGCCGATGGCGCGGTGCTGACCTGGCATGGCCGCAATCTCGACATCGACCGCCGCGGCCACTTCCTGCTGGGCTTCTGCTGCGCCGACGCGGTGGCAGCGCAGGCGGCGGCCGAGGGCGGAGCGCATTTCGTGATCGTCGCGCCCGCGTCCGGGCCGCTGCCGGAACGGGAACTGGCGCGGCTCTGCGAGGAGCTGGGCGTGCCGGTGTTCTCGGGCTGGTACCCGGACGCGCGGCGGCTGGGACGGCTGCAGATGGCTGGCGCGCACGGATGTGCCATCGACGCGCCAGCCGGCTGACTTGTCGCCCGGCGCCTGACCGTAGCCCGGCGGGGCTCCCTCGCTCGCGCCGCCGGAACTTACGCGCTCGCTCGTGACCCCGCCGGGCTACGGAGAGGCCGGGCGCTGTGCGCCGAGGTAGCGGTCGAAGAAGTCGAGGATGGTCTTCCAGCCGTGCACTCCGGTGTCGCGGAAGCTCAGCGCGGCGTGACGGCTGCCGGGATAGGGCACGACCTCGAAGGGCCGCTGCGCCTCGACCAGCACCGGCAGCAGCCTGGTCACGTGCGTGAACAGCACGTTGTCGTCGGCCATGCCGTGCATGATCAGCAGCCGGTCGCGGATCGCCGCCGCGTGCGTCAGTACGCTGGACAGCCGGTAGCCTTCGGCATTGGCCTGCGGCGTGCCGATGTATCGCTCGGTGTAATGCGTGTCGTACAGGGCCCAGTCGGTCACCGGCGCGCCGGCGACTCCGGCGGCGAACTCGCCGGGCGCCTGTGCGAGCAGCATCAGCGTCATGTATCCGCCGTAGCTCCAGCCATACACGCCGACCCGCGCCTGGTCGACGAAGTCCTGCGCCTTGAGCCAGGCGAGGCCGCGCAGCTGGTCCTGGACCTCCACGTGGCCCATGCGCCCGTGCAGCGCCGCTGCGAAGGCCTCACCGCGCTCGCCAGAGCCGCGGTTGTCCAGTGAGAACACGACATAGCCGCGCTGCACCAGCAATTGAACGACCTGGCCGCCGCGCCGGTCGCCCCAGCGCCGCTGCACCGTCTGCACGCCGGGGCCGCCGTAGGTGATCACGATCGCCGGGCAGCGGTTCCCGTCCGCACACTGTGCCGGCCGGTACATCTGCCAGTACAGATCCGTGCCGTCGGCGGCGGCGAGGCGGCCGTACTGCGGCCGGACGTGGCGGTCCACGTAGGGCCAGTAAGGGTGCGACTCGTCGAGCCGGTTCTCGACCAGCCACGCGAGGCGCCGGCCCGAGGCCTCGTGCAGCGACAGCTGCGGCGGCTGGCCCGGGTCGCTGTAGGACAGCAGGTAGCGCCGGGCGTCGCGCGACATGGTCACGCTGTGCCAGCCGTCGGCGGAGGTCAGCACCCGCGGGTCCGCATCGGCACGTGGCGCCAGCGCCGCGACGTACAGCTGCCGCTCCAGCGGGGTCTTGCGCGTCGCGACGAAGTAGATGCGCCCGCCGCGCTCGTCGACGCCGCGCACGGCGGGCTGGTGAAAGTCGCCGGTGACGTCCCAGTCGCCGGCTGTGACCGGGCCCAGCAGGCGCCCGTCGTAGTCGTACAGGTACAGGTGGCGGTGGCCACTGCGCTGCGAGGCCCACAGCAGCTGCCGACGCTTCGGCAGGAAGTACAGGTCGTCGTGCAGGTCCACCCAGGTTTTGCTGGTCTCGGAGAACAGCAGCCGCCCCTCGCCGCCGGCGGCAGGGAAACTCAGCAGGTCGAGCCGTCGCTGGTCGCGGCTCTGGCGCTGCACCAGCAGCCGGTCGCCCTCCGGGAACCAGTGCACGCGCGCGAGGTAGTGGTCGTCGTCGCCGAGCCCGGCCCAGCCGACGCTTCCGCTGGCGAGTTCCAGCACGGCGAGCCGCACCGCGGCATTGGCCCTGCCGGCCGCCGGGTAGCGCTGCCGGTAGACGCGCACGCCGTCCGCATAGACCTCGAAGCGCTCGACCTCGTCGACCGGCGACTCGTCGACCCGCGCGTAGGCGATGTGGCGCTCGTCTGGCGACCACCAGTAGCCAGTGTCGCGGTCCATTTCCTCCTGGGCGATGAACTCGGCGACGCCGTGGCTGACGAGGCCGCCGCCGCCCTCGGTCAGCCGGCGTTCGGCGCCGGTCGCGACCTCGACCAGATACAGGTCCTGCTCGCGGACGAAGCTGACGAAGCGGCCGCGCGGCGAGTAGCGTGAGTCAGTCTCGTAGGCCTCGGTGCGCGTCAGCCGGCGCACGGCCTCGGCCGCCGGCCGTCGCAGGTCGTAGTGGTAGAGATCGCCGGCCAGCGGGAACAGCAGCGCCTGCGAGTCGGGCGCCCACTGGTATTCGACGATGCCGCGCAGCTCCGCGATGCGCTGGCGTTCGCGCCGCGCCTCCTCCTCTGCCGACAGCGTCTCCGGTTCCGGCGACAGCAGCCGCGAGTCGACCAGCAGCCGGTGCCGGCGCGCCGCGACGTCATAGGCCCACAGGTCGAAGACCCGCGGATCGTCGGCGCGTGCGCGCAGGTAGCTGACGAGCCGTCCGTCGGGCGACAGCTGCGGTTGTCGCAGCGAGGGGCCCTGCAGGACAGGCGCGGCGAACAGCCGCTCGACCGTCAGTTCTTCTGCCGCGCCGGCGGGCGCCGGGAGCAGCGCGGCAGCAAGGATCACCAGTGAACGCATCGGTCCTGCACCTCGTCGCAGCGGGAAAGGGCCGCGGCGGGCGATCTGCTAGACTCCACGGCCGCCAGCGGCAGCCGAGAGTGTAAGCACCGTGAGAATCCCTGTCATTGCCGGCCTCGCGGCCGTCGTCATGGCATGCTCTGCGACGATGAACAGGTCAGCTGCGCCGGATGCAGGCAGCGAGGGCCCGAGCTACCCGGCGGCCGGCCGCGGCGACGTCGTCGATGACTACCACGGCACGCGCGTTGCCGATCCCTATCGCTGGATGGAGCAGGACAGCCCGGCGCTGCAGGCCTGGATCGCTGCGCAGAACGCGCTGACCGGCCCCTGGCTGGCCTCGATCCCTGCGCGCGACGAGCTGCGCGCGCGGCTGACGGCGCTGTGGGACTACGAGCAGTACGGCTACCGCTGGCTGGACGAGAAGCGTCGCGTGCCGGTGCAGCGCGGCGGCCGCTACTTCTTCGTCGAGAAGAGCGGACTCATGGCCCAGGGGGTGCTGTACTGGGCGCCGTCGCTCGACGCCGAGCCGCGCGTGCTGATCGACCCGAACACGCTGTCTGCGGACGGCACGAAGTCGCTGGCAGATTTCGTCGTCAGCCCGGACGGGCGCCGGGTGGCCTGGGCCGTGTCCGACGGCGGTACCGACTGGGACAGCTGGCGGATCCGCGAGGTCGACAGCGGGCGCGACCTGCCCGAAGTGCTGGTGGATACCAAGTTCACGAGCGTCTCGTGGACGCCGGATGCGAGCGCCTTCTACTACTCACGCTACCCGCGCACGGTCGACGGGCGCGCCGACGACCAGCAGCAGGTCAGCGTCTGGCGGCACCGGCTCGGCACGCCGCAGCAGCAGGACGAGCACGTCTACTCGGTCACCGACCATCCGCGCCGGAATCCCTATGCCGAACTGACCGCGGACGGCCGCTGGCTGGTACTGACGATCACCCTTGGTTTCGACTCGAACGCCATCTACCTGCGAGACCTGTCGCGACCCGGTGCCGAGGTGCTGCGGCTGTTCGACGACTGGGACGGCATTTACGAGTTCCTGGGCGCCACCGGCGGCAGGCTGTACTTCCGCACGACCGCCGGCTCGCCGCGCGGGCGCGTGATCGGCGTGGACCCGGCGCAGCCGGCGCGTGAGCACTGGCAGGAGCTGCTGCCCGAGGCCGACAGCCGGCTGCACCAGGCCAGCCTGGTCGGCGGGCACCTGGTCGCGAATTACCTCGAGGGTGCGCGCTCGCGGCTGCGCGTGTACCGGATGGACGGCAGCCTGCGCGGCGAGATCCCCTTGCCGGGGCTCGGCACGGCGGCAGGCTTCCCGGACGACCCGGACAGCAGCGAGACCTTCTTCTCCTATGCCGATTACCTGACGCCGCTGGCGCTGTACCGCTACGACGTCGCGAGCAATGCGGTCCGTCCCTGGCGCCGCCCGGCCGTGGCCTTCGACGCTTCGCCCTACCTGACCGAGCAGGTGACCTACGCCAGCCGTGACGGCACGCAGGTGCCGATGTTCATCACGCGCCGGCGCGACCTCGCACTCGACGGCAGCCATCCGGTGCTGCTGTACGGCTACGGCGGCTTCGACGTGTCGCTGACGCCCGAATTCAGTCCGGTCGTCGCCGCCTGGCTGGAGCGCGGCGGCGTCTACGCGGTCGCGAACCTGCGCGGTGGCGGCGAATTCGGCCAGGCCTGGCACGAGGCCGGCACGAAGACCCGGAAACAGAATGTGTTCGACGATTTCATCGCAGCCGCCGAGTGGCTGATCGCGCGCGGCTACACGAGCCCGGCGCGGCTCGCGATCCACGGCCGCAGCAACGGCGGCCTGCTGGTCGGCGCGGCGATGGCCCAGCGCCCGGAGCTGTTCGGAGCCGCGCTGCCCGGCGTCGGCGTGCTGGACATGCTGCGCTACCACACCGCGAGCGCGAACGCCTACGCCTGGTCCAGCGACTACGGCACCGTCGAGGACCCGGCGCAGTTCCGTGCGCTGCTGGCCTACTCGCCGGTGCACAAGCTGCGGCCGGGGCGCTGCTACCCGCCGACGCTGGTCACGACCGCGGACCACGATGACCGCGTCGTGCCCTGGCACAGCTTCAAGTTCGCCGCGGCGCTGCAGCACGCGCAGGGCTGCGCCAGGCCGGTGCTGATCCGCATCGAGACCCGCGCCGGCCACGGCGCCGGCAAGCCGACCTGGATGCTGATCGAGGAATGGGCGGACCAGCTGGCCTTCCTGGTCCGTGCGCTGGGCATGGCCGGCGCGCGCTAGCGCCTCAGTGCCTGGGGCCGTCGTCGTCCGCAGCGGGCGGGTCGGCGTCGTCGTCGCCCGGGATCGCTCGGCCGCCGGCAAACCACTCGCCGAGGTCGACCATCTTGCAGCGCTCGCTGCAGAACGGCCGCCAGGGGTTGTCGCGGCTCCAGTCGTGGCGCCGGCCGCAATGGGGGCAGCTGACCTGCAAGCGCGCGACCCTCAGTAGCAGGTCGTCAGCACGAAGGGGACGTCCTCGGCGGCCTGGCTGGCCCTCGCGTGCACGCTGTTCCAGCGCAGGAAGCGCAGGCTGCAGCGATGGTGGCTGCCGCTGACCTCGGGGAACAGGTCGGTGCTGCCGGGCAGCGTGACGCGCAGCAGCTGCACCGGGTGGTCGCGCTCGAACACGATCTGGTAGATGCCGCCCTGCGCAATCTCGTTGCGCGGCCGCGCGTTCTCGCGCGTGATCCACAGCAGTTCCGAGACGCACTCGCACAGCGGCCGGATCGTGCCGAGCCAGTCGGCGAGGTCGCTCTCGCGCAGCTCGGCGCTGCGGTTGAGCCAGTGGAAGTAGTCCGGCAGGTCGAACTCGCAGGTGCCGCCGGGAATCGCGCTGCGGTGCTTGATCGCGTTCAGGAAATCGGACTCGCGCAGCCGCTGCATGAAGTTGGCGCCGGCCGCGTTCAATTCCTCGCGCCGCCGCACCAGTCCCGCGAGGATCGCGCGCAGCCTCGCGCCGTCGACGCCGGGCCGGTTCTGGTAATCGCGCATCACCGCCATCTGGCGCTCCAGCTCCTTCAGCACGTCGCCGCGCGCGTCGCCGCGCGAGGTGATCGCGAGGATCTCGAGCAGGCCGGCGACCGCGGAGCGGCTCGACCAGGGGCTCGGCGTGCCCGCGTGGTAGGAAAGCTGCTGCCACAGGAACTCGAGGCGCATGAAGGCCCGCATCCGCTCGTTCAGCGGCTGCTCGTAGGTGATCGGCTCAGGATCGACCCGGGGATCGGCGGCGGGCTCGAACATCGCGCTATTGTGCGGCAGCCTCTCCGGCCCCGTAAACCGGCCCGGCCGGCGACTGCCCCCGTCGCTCACGGCCGGTCCGCCCCTGCGGAGGCCAGCGCAAGGTAGCGCCGATCGAGCGCGGCGACCTCGGCGGCCAGCTCGTCGAGCCCGCGGTCGTTGACGATCACGTCGTCGGCCGCCGCAAGGCGCTCCGCGCGGGTCGCCTGCGCCGCCAGCGCCCGCCGGGCCGACCGGGGCGTCTCGCCGTCGCGCCGCAGCAGCCGCTCGACCTGCAGTTCCTCGGGACAGTCGACGACGAGGACCCGGTCCACGAGCCCCTGGTGGCCGCCCTCGACCAGCAGCGGGATCACCAGCACCTGGTAGGGACCGCCCGCGGCCTCCGAACGACGCCGCAACTCGTCGATGATGGCCGGGTGCAGGATGGACTCGGCGCGCTGTCGCGCGTCCGGGTCGGCGAAGATCAGGTCCCTGAGGCGGCGCCGGTCGAGGCAGCCGCTGCGATCAAGGATCCCGGCGCCGAAGTCCGCGACCAGCGCCGCGAGCGCCGGCATGCCCGGCTCGACGACCTCGCGGGCGATCCGGTCGCTGTCCAGCACGACGGTGCCGAGGCGCGCGAAGACCTCGGCAGCCGCGCTCTTGCCGCTCGCGATGCCCCCGGTCAGGCCGACGCGCAGCGGTGCCGGCGCGTTCATCGCAGTCCCGCGAAGGCCAGGTAGCGCTCGACGATCTGCGGGCCCCACAGCAGCGCGATCCAGGCCGCACCGGCCAGGAAGGGCCCGAAGGGGATCGGCACGCCGCGCCCGTGGCGGCACGCCGCGATCAATGCGAGCCCGGTCGCGGCGCCGACCGCCGCGGACAGCAGCAGCACCAGCGGCAGCATCTGCCAGCCCAGCCAGGCGCCAATCGCCGCGAACAGCTTGAAGTCGCCGTAGCCCATGCCCTCCTTGCCGGTCAGCAGCCGGAAGCCCTGGAACACGGCCCACAGGAAGGCATAGCCGGCGGCCGCGCCGATCACGGCGTCGGTCAGCGCGACCGGCGGGGCGGCGCCGGATGCCGGCAGCGCGATGGCGGCCAGCAGGCCGATCCACATCAGCGGCAGCGTCAGCAGGTCCGGCAGCAACTGCCGGTCCAGGTCGATGCCGGTCATCGCGACCAGGTACCAGGTGAACAGCAGCGCCAGCAGCGCCTGCGCACTGAAGCCGAAGTGCCAGGCGACCAGCGCGCTGGCCGCTGCAGTGCCGAGTTCGACCAGCGGATAACGCGCCGAAATGGCCGCGCCGCAGTCCGCGCAGCGGCCGCGCAGCCACAGCCAGCTGAGCAGCGGCACATTGTGCGCGGCCCGGATCGGCGCCCGGCAGGCCGGGCAGTGCGAGCGCGGCGTCACGAGCCCCAGCGGGGGTCCCTCGGCCGGCGCGGGGCTGCCCGCCAGCTCGGCGCACTGGATGCGCCACTGGCGATCCAGCATCAAGGGCAGGCGGTGGATGACGACGTTGAGGAAGCTGCCGACGGCGAGGCCCAGCACGAAGACCGTGGCCGCGAAGGCGCCCCGGCTGGCCTCGAGCAGCGCTAGCAGTTCCAAGGTCGCGTCAGATCACGGCGCCGAGCTTGAAGATCGGCAGGTACATCGCGATCACGAGTCCGCCGACCAGCACGCCGAGGATCGCCATGATCAGCGGCTCCAGCAGGCTGGACAGGCCATCGACCGCGGTGTCGACCTCGAGTTCGTAGAAGTCGGCAACCTTGCTGGCCATCTCGTCCAGCGAGCCGGATTCCTCGCCGACCGCGATCATCTGCACGACCATGTTCGGGAACAGCCCGGTGTTCTCCATCGCCCGCTGCAGGCGCTGGCCGGTCGCGACCTCGTCGCGCATTTTCATGACGGCCTGCTCGTAGACGATGTTGCCGGTCGCGCCGGCCACCGATTCCATGGCCTCGACCAGCGGCACGCCGGCCGCGAACATCGTTGCCAGCGTGCGCGCGTAGCGGGCGATCGCCGCCTTGACGAGGATCGGTCCGATGATCGGTATCTTCAGCATCGCGCGGTCGATGAAGTGCCTGAGGGCCCGCGAGCGCTTCTTGAAGTAGAAGAAGGTCGCAAAGGCGGCGCCGACCAGCTGGCCCATCCACCAGCCCTGGGTCTGCACGAACTTGGAAAGGTCGATGACCATGCGCGTGAATGCCGGCAGGTCGGCGCCGACGCCCTGGAACAGCGACTCGAACTGCGGGATCACGAATAGCAGCAGGATCAGCGTCA
>JBFGAO010000025.1:0-8926 GCA_041568095.1 Steroidobacteraceae bacterium
GCCGGAGCAGCCGTTCCAGCCCGGCGGCCTCCTGCACCGTCCACCGGCCCAGCAGGCGGAACCGGCTGCGGCCGTCCTCGTCGTGCACCTCGAGCTGCAAAGGCTCCTCCCGCGGGCCCGGCCGATGCTAGCAACCCGGCGCCGCGGCAGAAAGGCCGGCGTTGATTCGCGGCAGCGCGGACGACAACATGACGGAACGACCGCCGGGGAACGGGATGGAATCCAGCGCCCTCGAAGACGTACTGCTGCTGCTGGCCGCGACGCTGGTCGTCGTCGTCGCCGTGCGCCGGCTCAAGCTGCCGCCGATCATCGGCTTCCTCGTCGTCGGCATGGCCGTCGGCCCGTTTGCGCTGGGCTGGGTCGAGATCACCGAGACGACGACGACGCTGGCGGAATTCGGCGTGGTGTTCCTGCTGTTCACTCTGGGCCTCGAGTTCTCGCTGCCGCGGATGATCGCGATGCGCGGCGAGGTGTTCGGGCTCGGCAGCCTGCAGGTCGGCGTGACGACGACGCTGGTCGCCGCGGGCGCCTGGTCGCTGGGCGTGCCGCCGCTGGTCGCGGTCGTGCTGGGCGGTGCGGTCGCGATGTCGTCGACCGCGATCGTCGTGCAGCAGCTGACCGAGCAGGGCGAGCTGAACCGGACCCACGGGCGGCTCGCCTTCGGCACGCTGCTGTTCCAGGACCTCGCCGTCGTGCCCTTCCTCGCGCTGGCTGGCTTGATCGGCGGCGCCGGCGTCGACTACGCCGGCTCCGAAATCGCGCTCGCGGTAGGCAAGGCCGCCGTCGCGCTGGTGATCGTGCTGGTGGCGGGCCGCTGGCTGCTGCGGCCGCTGTTCCACGAGATCGCGGGCGCCGGCGCCCCGGAACTGTTCACGTTCGCGGTGCTGTTCGTCGCGATGGCGGCCGCCTGGGCCACCCACGCGGTCGGGCTGTCGCTGGCGCTGGGTGCCTTCCTCGCCGGCATGATGCTGGCCGAGACCGAGTACCGCTACCAGGTCGAGGCCGGCATCCGGCCGTTCCGCGACACGCTGCTAGGCCTGTTCTTCGTCACGGTCGGCATGCAGCTCGACGTGCCGAGGCTGATCGGCCAGCTGCCGGTCGTCACGGCGATGGTCGCGGGCCTGCTGCTGCTGAAGGCGCTGATCATCACGCTTGCCGCGCGGATCTATGCCGGCCAGTGGTTCAAGGCGGTGCGGACCGGCATCGTGCTGTCCGAGGGCGGCGAGTTCGGCTTCGCGATCCTGACGCTGCTGCTACAGGACCGGCTGCTCGGCGTCGAGTTCGCGCAGCCGCTGCTGGCCGCGATCACGCTGAGCATGGTGATCTCTCCGCTGCTGATCCGGCACAACAAGCGGATCGCGCAGCTGCTGCTGCGCGAGCACGGCCCGGTGCAGACCGCGCTGGAGCGCGCCGAGGCCGCGACCGACGCGCTGGCGGCGCGCGAGCACGTGATCCTGTGCGGCTACGGCCGCGTCGGCCAGAACGTCGCGCGCGTGCTCGAGGGCCAGGGCTTCGAGTACCTCGCGATGGACCTGGACCCGTTCCGGGTCCGCACCGCACGGCAGGCCGGCGACCCGGTCATCTACGGCGACGCCGCCGACGAGCGGGTGCTCGAGTCGGTCGGGCTCGCCAAGGCCAGCGCCGTCATCGTGACCTTCTCCGACCCGGACCGGTCGATCCGGATCGTCGAGGCCGTGCGGCGGCTGCGCGGCGACGTGCCGTTGCTGGTGCGCACCGCCGACGACACGCAGATGGAGGAACTGCACGCCGCCGGCGCGACCGAGGTCGTCCCGGAGACGCTGGAAGCCGCGCTGATGCTGGTCTCGCACGCGCTGCTGGTGCTGAACGTGCCGATGTCGCGGGTGATCCGCACCATCAACAACATCCGCGAGCACCGCTACAGCCTGCTGCGCTCGATCTTCCGCCGCGAGGGTGCCGAACTGATCGACGAGACCCACGCGCTGCGCGAGGAACTGCACACGGTCGTGCTCCCGCCAGGCGCCTGGTCGGTCGGCAGGCCGCTTCGCGAGATCCGCGAGCGCGGGGCCGAGGTGTCGTTCACGGCCGTGCGGCGCGACGGCATCGTCGGCCGTGACCCCGATCCGCAGATGAGGTTGCGCGAGGGCGACGTCGTCGTGCTGTTCGGCACGCCCGAGGCGCTCGAGCACGCCGAGGCGGTGCTGCTGGCCGGCTGAGGGCGCCCCGGCCCGGCGGGCCCCGTCAGCCCTCCGGCGACACGACGCGGATGTCCACGCCGCCGGAACCGGTGTCGATGACGCCGCGGCCGGCGCCGGAGCCGATCCTGATCAGCTGCTCGCCGCGGCGCCGCTGCTCGACCGTCGTGCCGGGCGCGTCGACGTTGACGTGGCCCGAACCCGTCTCGACCGCCAGTTCCAGGGACGGCGGCACCGTCGAGCGCAGCGTGACCCCGCCGGAGCCCGTGTCGATGCGCAACCGCTCGAGCGCCGACAGGTCGCCATCGATGCTGACGGCGCCAGAGCCGGTGTCGACGTCGAGCGCCGTGAGCCCCGACACGCCGCGGGCGCGCACGGCGCCCGAGCCGGTGTCGGCGCGGATCGGCCCACTCCAGCCCTCGATCGACACGGCGCCGGAGCCGGTGTCGGCCCGCAGCGAGCCGCTGCTGTCGCGGACCCGCACCGGGCCCGAGCCCGTGTCCAGCGTCATCTCGCAGCGGCAGCCGGTGATGTCGATGCCGCCGCTGCCGCTGTCGGCGCGCAGCCGTCCCTCGTGCCCGTCCACCTCGATCCGGCCGCTGCCGCCGTCGAGGTCCAGGCGCCCGCTCCCGCCGGTCGAGCGGACCAGGCCGCGGCCGCCGTCCAGCCTCAGCATGCCCGAGTAGCCCTCGGCCACCAGGTCGCCGAACACGCTGGACACGCTGAGCGTCGCACCGGCCGGCGCGCGGATCACGATGTCGACGTTGACGGTCGGCGCGTCGCCGGCATCGCCGGACAGCCGGATCTGGCGGCCCAGGTAGCGGACACTCATGCGACCGCCCCACCAGCCCTCGGGTGCCTGCGGATGGTGGATCCGCGGGAACTCGCTGGCGGGGTAATGGACCAGGAAGGCGGAGGCGCCGCCCTCGTCGCGTGTCAGGAAGCGGATCGCCGCAAGCAGCCGCTCGGCTTCTGCCTGGCTCGGCGCCTCGACGCTCGCCTGCACCGTGACATGGAAGCCGGCCGCGCTGCCCGGCAGCACACGCACCTTGCCGGCCAGGTTGCGGACCTCGAGCCCGGCGCTCGACTCCGGCTTGTATTGCCAGGCCCGTGTCTGGGTTGCCGTCGCCGCGGCCGCGGCCCCGGCTGCCAGCATCGCGGTCAGCGCCGCGAGCGCCCGGATCTGCGGTCTCATCCGCACCTCCCCGCCATCTGCTTCAGGTCGTCTCGTCCCGGTAGCGGCGCACCCAGATCGCCGCCGCGAGCAGCGCGGCCGCCGCGGCCAGCCCCAGCCACAGGCCCGGCGAGCCGTACAGCTGCAGCAGGCTCGCATGCAGGTCCACGCCGTCGACGACGACGTCGCCGGCCGGCCCGCCCAGCTTCAATTGATGCTCCTGCCTCTCCATCAGCTCGTACATGCCGACCAGACGCCAGCCGATCAGGTCGCCGACGTACTCGCTGTGCAGCAGCACCTTCTCGAGCACCGCGAGCGAGGCCGGCGGCAGCACCGCCCACAGGAACGGCCCGCGCGGCGCCCAGGCCGAGGCCAGCATCAGGTAGGCGATGACCGGCGCGTACCACAGCGCCGCGGTGACGGCCCACAGCAGTGCGATGCCTGCCGAGGCCAGCAGTGCGGCCGGCTGCCACATGATCGCGGCGCCGGCGTCCGCCATCCACAGCTTGGCCGATCCGCCGGCGGCGATGACCAGCTGCGCGGCGAGCGCGCCGACCACCGCGACGGCCGGGATCACGACCGCGGCGGTCGCGAACTTGGCCAGCACGGTCTCGGTGTCCGAGACCGGCATCGACTTCCAGAACAGCACGCTGCGGTCGCGGCGGTCCGCGTACAGCGAGTCCAGCGAGTAGAAGAAGCCGATGACGCCCATGACCAGGAACATCACGACCGCCAGCGCCGTGTAGATCACGAGCAGCAGCTTCGTCTGCTTCTCGAGCGGCACCTGCCCCAGCGCCGACGTGACGTCGGAGACCCCGATCGGGCCGAGCTGGATGCCCATCGTGAACACCGCGACGAGCAGCACCGCGATCACGATCGCCGGCGCGATCCAGATCGCCTTGTGCTCCCAGACCTCGCGGCGCACCAGCCAGACGAAACGGTTCATGGCCTCGCTCCCTGCATCACGGCGACGAACAGGTCGGCGACCGACGGCACGCCGACGTCGCCGAAGCGCTCGAGCTGGCTGCGCGCGACGCCGCGGAACAGCATGTGCGTGCGGCCGAGTCCCTGCCTCTCGGCCAGCGGCGACAGTGCGCGCGCCGCCGCGATCTGGTCGGGCCGCACCGCAACCTGCGCATAGCTCTGCTGCATCTCGTCCATCGACGCATCGAGCACGATGCGGCCGCGGTCGATGAACAGCAGGTCCGTCAGGATGTGCTCGACTTCCTCGACCTGGTGCGTCGTGACCAGGATCGTGCGCTGCTCGTCGAAGTACTCGTTCAGCAGCGTCTCGTAGAATTTCTTGCGCATCAGGATGTCGAGCCCGAGCGTCGGCTCGTCCAGCACCAGCAGCCGCGCGTCGATCGCCATCACCAGCGCCAGGTGCAGCTGGGTGACCATGCCCTTCGACAGCTCGCGGACGCGGCTGTCGCGGCGGATGTCCGTGCGCGCGAGGAACTGCTCGCAGACCCCAGGCCGGAAGCGCGGGTGCGTCGCGGCGACCAGCGCGACGAGCTGGCGCACGCGGATCCAGCGCGGCAGCACCGCGACGTCGGCGATGAAGCAGACCTGCTGCATCAGCTGGTGCCGCTGCCGGTAGGGATCGAGCCCCATCACCGACAGCTGGCCGTCGAAGCGGATCAGGCCCAGCACGGCCTTCAGCGCCGTCGTCTTGCCGGCGCCGTTCGGGCCGATCAGCCCGACGATGCGGCCGGGCTCGACCTTGAAGGACAGCTCGTCGAGCGCCTTCGTTGCGCCGTAGCGCTTGCCGAGTCCCTGCGCGCGGATCAGCTCAGTCACGGGAATCGTCCTCCGCCGCTTCCTGGTCGCGGCTCGGTGTCAGTGTCGGCGGCGGCGGCGGCGGCGCCTTGTCCAGCGCCTCCAGCAGTTCCTTCGGCTCGAAGCCCAGCCGCTGGATGCGCGCCGCGATCTGCGGCCACTCCTCGTCGAGGAACTGCTGCCGCTCGTCCTTCATCAGCGCGCGCCGCGCACCCTCGGTCACGAACATGCCGCGGCCGCGACGCTTCTCCACCAGCTGCTCGTCGACGAGCTGCTGGTAGCCCTTCAGCACGGTCAGCGGGTTCAGCCGGTACTCGGCCGCGACACTGCGGACCGACGGCAGCGGATCGCCGTCGTTGAGGACGCCCTCCAGGATCATCGCAACCACCCGGTCCCGAAGCTGCCGGTAGATCGGCTGGTTGTCGTTCCAGTTGGTATCCATGGGTCTCGCAGTGCCGCGTGATTTGGCGCGCTACTGAACTACTTTAGCAGAACACCTTTGCGTGTCTTCAGCGTGCAGCCGCCAGCTCGCCGAGCGAGGCCCGGGCGGCAACAGTGACGCTCCGCCCGGCAACCACGACGACTTCCGGCAGTTCTGCGCGCAGCGCGAACCGGCCCTGCGGACCCTCGACGCGACGCCCGCTGACGACGACTTCCGGCAGCGTGACCGCGGCCATCTGCATCAGGTTGACCGGCTGCAACTCACCGATCTCGACGCTGCCGCGCGGCGCCGCTGCGATATGCCCCTGGTCCAGGGCCATCGCGCTGAAGGACACGATCGACACCGCGGCCAGCGCGCTGACAACCTTCCGAGTGCTATGGGCAAACATCGTGAACATGACAGTCTCCTTGCTTCGCTTCGATCATCTGTCCGGCCTCCATGGCCGGCTTCAGATGTACTGATGTGCTCCTCTGGTGTTGTAGTGAACTATAACACCGTATCGATTGCAAGCCCCTAGCAAGATTTTTTTTGAGCCAGATCTATATTTCTTTTTAAAACAGTGAGTTGAGTGATCTACGGGCGGCCGACCCAGGGCATGGCAGGCCCTGCGGGCTCCCGCTGCCTGGCTTTCTTGCGCAGGAATGGAACACCTGGCGGGCCCTTGCGGCGTTCTACGAAGAGCCGGCGCGGGCGCCTCGGCTAGAGTGGCGCAGATGCGCGAAGCGGACGCCGACGAGGAACTGATGCTGCGCTATGCGGGCGGCGACGCGCGTGCCTTCGAGTTGCTCTACGAGCGCCACCGCGGCGGATTGTGGCGCTTCGTCCGGCAGCTGCTGCGGGACCCGCAGGCTGCGGAGGATGCGTTCCAGGAGGCCTGGTCGCGCGTGATCGCGCACCGCAAGCGCTACCGGCCCACCGCGCGCTTTGCCAGCTGGCTGTACCGGATCGCGCACAACTGCTGCATGGACCACTGGCGTTCGACCGGTCGCCGCCGCGCCCGCGAGGTCGCCGATCCCGTCGCGGTCGACTCGGCCGCGGATCCGGCGGCCGGTCCGCACAGAGCAGCGGCCGCGCAGCAGGCGGCGCAGGCACTCGCCGCCGCCGTCGCGCGGCTGCCGCTGGAACAGCGCGCCACCTTTCTGCTGTATGTGCAGGGCGGGCTGTCGGTCGCCGAGATCGCCGACCAGACGGGCTGCGGCCCCGAGACGGCGAAGAGCCGGCTGCGGTATGCGGTCGCGAAACTGAAGGAGGCGCTGGGCCCGCAGGCCCCGGCGGATGACTGAGATGGACCCGCGGAGCGAAGAACCGCTGAGCCGAGACGGTTGGCGCCGGCTGCTGGACCAGGCAGGTGCCGACGGCCCGCCGCGCGCGCTCGATGAACGCATCCTGCGCGAGGCGCGCGGCGCAGCGTCCGCGTCGCCGCGGCGCTGGTGGCTGCCGGGGGCGCTGGCCGCGAGCCTGCTGCTGGCCGTCGCGATCGGCCTGCAGATGCAGCAGGAGCAGGCCGGCCCGCCGGAGGTGCTGAGCGAGGAGGCCGTGGATGCCCCCGTGACGACCGAGTCCGCGCCGGCCGCAGAAGCGCCGAGCGCGGAGCCGCCGGTCGCCGCGCCGCTGCCACGACCGGCACCGCCGCCGCCCGCGCCGGCGGCAGCGCCGCGCGCCGCGGAAACGCCGGCCGCCGCGGCCACGGAAGCCCCCGCGGCCCGTGCGCAGCCGGCTGCCGACGCGCGCCTGCGCAGCGAGGACGCCGCGACCTTGCAGGCTCCCGCCGCGCAGCAGCCTCGCGATCCCGAGGCATGGCTCGCAGAGATCGCCGCGCTGCGCGCCGCCGGGCGCGACGACGAGGCCGACGCCGAGCTCGTGCGCTTCGAGCAGGCCTGGCCCGGCTGGCTGGAACGGCAGGGGCGGACGGCGCCCTGAGCGCGGGCCGGCAGAGGGGCCGATGCTAGAATCACCGGCCCTTTTCCACGCCAGGCCGGAACCGCGGAGCCGCCGATGAAGAAACCCGTCACCGTCACCATCACGGGCGCCGCCGGCCAGATCGGCTATGCACTGGCCTTCCGTGTCGCGTCCGGCCAGATGCTCGGCGCGGACCAGCCGGTCAACCTGCAGCTGCTGGAGATCACGCCGGCGCTGGCGGCGCTGGGCGGCGTCGTGATGGAGCTGTCCGACTGCGCCTTCCCGACGCTGAACCGGATCGTCGCGACCGACGACGCGAAGCAGGCCTTCCGCGACTGCGACTGGGGGCTGCTGGTCGGCGCGCGGCCACGCGGGCCGGGCATGGAGCGCAAGGACCTGCTGCTGGCGAACGCGCAGATCTTCTCGGCCCAGGGCAAGGCGATCAACGAGGTCGCCAGCCGCGACCTGCGCGTGCTGGTCGTCGGCAACCCGGCCAACACGAATGCGATGATCACCGCGGCAAACGCGCCGGACATCGACCGCCGGCGCTTCACCGCGATGACCCGCCTCGACCACAACCGCGCGCTGGCGCAGCTGGCCGGCAAGACCGGCATGCACACGACCACGATCCGCCGGATGACCATCTGGGGCAACCACAGCTCGACGCAGTACCCGGACATCAGCCACTGCACCGTCGGCGGCAAGCCGGCGCGCTCGCTGGTCGAGACGGCCTGGTACCGCGACACCTTCATCCCGACCGTGCAGCAGCGCGGCGCCGCGATCATCAAGGCGCGCGGCGCTTCGTCGGCCGCGTCGGCGGCCTCCGCGGCGATCGACCACGTGCACGACTGGGCGCTCGGCACGCCCGACGGCGACTGGGTCAGCATGGCCGTGCCCTCCGACGGCAGCTACGGGATCCCGGAGGGCGTCGTCTATTCCTACCCGGTCACCTGCAGCGACGGAGACTGGTCCATCGTGCAGGGGCTCGCAGTCGACGAATTCAGCCGCGACCGCATGGACGCGACGCACCAGGAACTGCTCGAGGAGCGTGACGGCGTCAAGGACCTGCTGGGATGAGGCGCAGCGCGCTCGCCGCCAGCCTGGCCCTGCTGATGACCGTCGCCGCCACCGGGGCCGCACAGGCCCAGCAGAAGACCCAGAAGCCGCCGCTGCACGGCTCGCAATGGATCGCGATCACCGGCAAGCCGCTGGCGGCGACCGCCGGCGCAAGGATGTTCGAGCGCGGCGGCAACGCCGTCGACGCCGCCTGCGCGATGCTCGCCGCGACCGCGACGATGTGGGACGTGCTGTCCTGGGGCGGCGAAACCCAGGCCCTCGTGTACAACCCGAAGACCGGCAAGGTCATCGCGATCAACGGCCTCGGCGTCGCGCCCACCGGCGCGACCGCGGAATTCTTCCGCAGCAAGGGCCCCAGGTACCCGCCCGAGCACGGCCCGC
>JBFGAO010000026.1:0-8908 GCA_041568095.1 Steroidobacteraceae bacterium
AGATGGAGCGCGAGCGGCTGCTGGACTGCGGCCTGGAGGCGGTCAGCCCGGCTGAGCAGGGCGAGGGCCTGCCGTCGGCGGAACTCGCGCACGGCCACGTCGAGGAAGCCCTGGCCGGCGGCACGCCGGTGTTCGAGTGGTTGTGCCGCGACGCGGACGGCCACGTGGTTCCCTGCGAGATCCGGTTCGTCCGGCTGCCCAGCTCGGCTGGCAGCCTGGTCCGGGCCAGCGTTATCGACATCACCGACCGCAAGCGGACAGAGCTCATCGCTACCGGCGAGCGGCGGGTGTTCGAGAAGATCGCGTCCAATGCGCCGCTGTCCGGCGCGCTGACCGCGATCACCG
The DNA here is from genome assembly GCA_041568095.1 of Steroidobacteraceae bacterium. Lineage (GTDB taxonomy): Bacteria > Pseudomonadota > Gammaproteobacteria > Steroidobacterales > Steroidobacteraceae > SCUD01. The sequence continues at coordinate 346 of JBFGAO010000026.1, forward strand.
AGGTCGTAGAGCGGGTGCTGCCGGACGCGATCTGCTGCATCCGCCTCTACGACCCGGAGCGCCGCGTGCTGAGCCACGCCGCCGGGCCCAGCCTGCCGCGCGAGTACATCGCGCTGATGGAGGAGGTGCCGGCGGAGATCCGCTTCGGCTCCTGCGCCTCGGCGATCGCGCTGCAGCGCCAGATCATCGTGCCGGACATCGCCAAGGACGCGTTCTGGGAGCACCGCCGTGACGCGGCGCTGCGCTGCGGCCTGCACGCCTGCTGGTCGACGCCGGTGCGCGGCTCCGACGGGCGGCTGCTCGGCACCTTCGCGACCTATTTGAAGCGAACCGGCCTGCCGTCGCGCCGCGACCTGGAACTGGTCAGCCGCATGACCCAGCTGGCGCGGATCGCGATCGAGCGGCGCGGCGCCGAGGACGCGCTGCGCGAGAGCGAATCCCGCTTCCGCGGCCTGTTCGACAACGTCGTCGAGGGGGTCTACCAGGTGACGCTGGACGGCGAACTGCTGTCGGCGAACCCCGCGCTGATCCACCTGCTCGGCTTCGAGTCGCTGGACGAGCTGAAGGAGATGGGCGGCACGCAGGCGCTGTTCGTGGACCCGGCGGTCCGGCCGCGGCTGGTCGAGCAGGCGCTGGCCGAGGGCGAGCTGGTCGAGGTCGAGTACGAACTGCGCCGCAAGGACGGCAGCATCATCTGGATCACCGAGAACGCCCGCCTGATCCGCGACGCGCGTAACCAGCCGTCCGGGCTCGAGGGCACGATCACCGACATCACCGAGCGGCGCCGCGCCGAGCAGCAGCTGTTCGAGGAGAAGGAGCGCGCGCAGGTCACATTGCAGTCGATCGCCGACGCGGTGATCACGACCGACCGCGCCGGCAAGGTCGATTACATGAACCCGGTCGCCGAGAAGCTGACCGGCTGGGCGTCCGCCGAGGCCCAGCGCAGGCACGTCGCGGACGTCGTGAAGCTGCTGATCGAGGGCCAGCAGACGCCGCTCGAGGACCCGGTCAGCCGCGCATTGCAGTCGGGCGAGGCTGCCGAACTGGCCGACCAGACGGTGCTGGTCAGCCGGCACGGCACCGAGGTGCCGATCCAGGCGACGGCCGCACCGATCCGCGATCGCGGCGGCCAGACCGCCGGTGCCGTGATGGTGTTCAGCGACGTCAGCCGCGAGCGCCGCATGAAGCGGCTGCTGTCCTACCAGGCGGCGCACGACGCGCTGACCGGGCTGATCAACCGGCGCGAGTTCGAGACCCGCCTGAACGGCGCGATCGAATCGGCCCAGCAGGACGACCTGCTGCGGCACGTAATGATCTACATCGACCTCGACCAGTTCAAGGTCGTCAACGACACCTGTGGCCACCCGGCCGGCGACCAGCTCTTGCGCCAGGTCACGGGCCTGCTGCAGACGAGGCTGCGCGCGAACGACGTGCTCGCCCGCCTGGGCGGCGACGAGTTCGGCGTGCTGCTCGAGAACTGCACGCCGGACCAGGCGCTCAGGATCGCCGACGCGCTGCGCCAGTCGATCCGCGACCTGCGCTTCGTGTGGGGCAACAACACGATGCAGATCGGCGCCAGCATCGGCATTGTCGAGATCACCCACCAGACCGAGAGCGTCGCAACGCTGCTGTCTGCGGCGGACCTGGCCTGCTACGCGGCCAAGGACGGCGGCCGCAACCGCGTACAGATCTACGATCCCGAGAGCGCGTCGGCGCGGCACCGCGAGATGCGCTGGATGGCGCGGCTCACGAGCGCCCGCGACGAGGGCCGTCTGGACCTCGTGTTCCAGCCGATCGTGCCGGTCGCCGGCGGTTCCGACTCCCGCCCGCACTACGAGTTGCTGCTGCGCCTGAAGGACGAGGACGGGCGGATCGTGCTGCCCGACGAGTTCATCCCGGCCGCGGAGCGCTACAACCTGATGCCGTCGCTGGACCGCTGGGTCGTCGAAAAGGTGCTGAGCGAAATCGTGCCGTCAGCACGCAGCGACGCCCAGCAGGCGCCGTACACGGTCGCGGTCAACCTGTCCGGCACGACGCTGTCCGATGCGGGCTTCCTCGAGTTCCTGATCGAGAAGCTCGAGGAGTACAAGCCGGTGCCCGGCAGCATCTGCTTCGAGGTCACCGAGACGGCCGCGATCACGAACCTGAGCCATGCCAGCTACCTGATGCGGGAACTGACCAGCCGCGGCTGCCTGGTCGCGCTGGACGACTTCGGCAGCGGCCTGTCGTCGTTCACCTATCTGCGCTCGCTGCCGGTGCACTACCTGAAGATCGACGGGCAGTTCATCCACAATGTCGCAATCGACCCGATCGACCGGAGCATGGTCGAGGCGATCGTGCAGGTCGGCCGCGCGCTCGGCGTCGCGACGGTCGCCGAGCGCGTCGAGTCGCCTGAGGTGCTGAAGACGCTGCAGGAGATCGGCGTCAGTTACGCGCAGGGCTACCAGTGCGGCCGGCCGGCACCGATGTCGGAGTTCCCGCACCGCCGCTGAGCGCAGCCCGCGACGGGGCTCAGGCGGGCTCCGCTACAATCCGGGCGTGACACGCGCCTTCGAGACCATCCCCGGCTCACGCGACAGCGGACTGCTGCTGGTCTGCGACCATGCCAGCCGCGCCTTCCCGCCACGCCTCGGCACGCTGGGCCTCGCCGAGCCGCAGACCTGGGAGCACATCGCCTGGGACATCGGCGCCGGCGACCTGACGCGTGCGCTGGCCGCGCGGCTCGGGGTGCCGGCGATCCTGGCGGGCTGGTCGCGGCTGGTCGTCGACTGCAACCGGCGCCTCGAGCACGAGGAGGCCTTCCCGGCGGTCAGCGGCGGCATCCCGATCCCGGGCAATGCCCGGCTGAGCGCTGAGGACCGCGCCTGGCGGATCACGAACTGCTTCGAGCCCTATCACGCCGCGATCGCCGCGAGCCTCGACGACCTCGAGGAGGCGGGCGTGGCGCCGGTGCTGGTGTCGGTGCACAGCTTCACGGCGCTGCTGGGCGACCAGGCGCGGCCCTGGCACGCGGGCATCCTGTGGGACCGCGACGGGCGGCTCGCGCAGCCGCTGCTGCAGGAACTGCGTGCAGTCGAGGGCCTGCAGGTCGGCGACAACGAGCCCTACTCGGGACGGCACCCGACCGATTACACGGTGCACATGCACGGCGCGCGCCGCGGCATCGCGCACGTGGCGCTGGAAGTGCGCCAGGATCTGCTCGCGACTGAGGAGGGCATCGGCTACTGGGCCGGGCTGTTGTCGAATGCGCTGAGCCGCGTACTTCAGGCGCCCCGAGTTCGCGAGCGCCTGCTCGTCCACTGCGCGGCTGAAAGCCCCTAGGGAATTTCAGCAAGCAGCCGAAACCTTGATGCACTCGACGCCGAATCAGGCGTCCCCCGACTGGCAGCCGCACGACCAGTCCGTACACTGACCCGCGAGTGAAACAGGGCAAACCCGCCGAGAGGCGGGGACGCAAAGCCTCCGGTCCGCAGGCCACCTGGCCGAGGATAGCGGGGTTGCCACTGAAGGCTGCGCGCACGCGCAGCCGCTTGGGCATCCCCGCGTCCCAACCAGCGCTGCGCACCGGATCGATTACCGGGAGAACGCAGCATGCCCGCAATCGCGACGGATGGCTCGGGGCCGAGGTGGACGCGTTACGCGGCAACGGCCGCAATGGCATTGCTGGCGGTGCTGGCCCTCGCGCCACCGGCCGCTGCCAAGGCCTGTCAGGGCAAGGGCAAGGGCAGCGGCTGCGTGGTCAACCAGCCGCCCATGATCGGTGGCATGCCGCCGACGTCGGCACGCGAGGGCCAGGCCTATTCCTTCCAGCCGACGACATCGGATCCCGATGGCGACCCGCTCGTGTTCAGCATCACCAACAAGCCCGCCTGGGCCAGCTTCGAGGTCGCCACGGGCCGGCTCTATGGCACGCCGGGCACAGGCACCGTCGGCGTCTACGCAAACATCGTGATCCGGGTCAGCGACGGTGCCGCGACGACGGCGCTGCCAGCCTTCACGATCACCGTGGAGCAGGTCGCGCTCGGCACGGCGACGCTGTCCTGGCTGCCGCCGACCACGCGCACCGACGGCTCGCCGCTGGTGAACCTGGCCGGCTACCGGATTCACTACGGAACCGCGCCCACGGCTTTCCCGAACCGGATCCAGCTGGCGAACGCGGGACTGACGACCTACGTCGTCGAGAACCTTCCGCCCGGCACCTGGTATTTCTCGGCGACGGCCTACGACGCGAATGGCGCGGAGAGCGACTACTCGAGCGTCGTGTCCAAGACGATCCACTGAGCGCGCGCGGGCGGCAGCGCCGGCACGGGCGCGATAACATGCGCGCGTGAACGAGCCGCTGTCGCACCGCCTCAGCGTCGCGCCGATGATGGACTGGACGGACCGGCACTGCCGGTACTACCTGCGCCTGTTCTCGCCGCGGATGCTGCTGTACACCGAGATGATCGTCGCGAACGCAATCGTCCGTGGCGACCATGAGCGCCTGCTCGCGCACGACCCCGCCGAGCACCCGGTCGCGCTGCAGCTGGGCGGCTGCGAGCCGGCGCTGCTCGCCGAGGCCGCGGCGGCCGGCGAGGCGGCCGGCTACGACGAGGTCAACCTGAACGTCGGCTGCCCCAGCGACCGCGTGCAGAGCGCGACCTTCGGTGCCTGCCTGATGGCGCGGCCGCGGCTCGTCGCCGACTGCGTGCGTGCGATGCGCGCGGCGGTCGCGGTACCGGTCACGGTCAAGTGCCGGATCGGCATCGATGAGCGTGACGACTATGGCTTCCTGCACGAGTTCGTCGACGCCGTCGCCGGCGCCGGCTGCCCGACGCTGATCGTGCATGCGCGCAAGGCCGTGCTGAGGGGCCTGACGCCGAAGGAGAACCGCGAGATCCCGCCGCTGCTCTACGAGCGCGCCTGGGAGGTCAAGCGCGAGTTCCCGGGCCTGACCGTCATCGTCAACGGCGGCCTGAAGTCGGTGCCGCAGGTGATGGAGCAGCTTGCGCATGTTGATGGCGTGATGCTCGGGCGCGAGGCCTACCACAACCCCTACCTGCTGCCGGCGCTGCACGCGGCGATCTACGACGACGGCTTCGAGGCGCCGGCACCGGAGGAAGTCGTCGCACGGATGCAGGACTATGCGCGTGCGCAGGTCGCGGCCGGCACGCCGCTGCGCGCGGTCACCCGCCACATGCTCGGGCTGTTCGCGGGCCGGGCTGGTGCGCGGGCCTGGCGGCGCACGATCAGCGAGGGCGTCGCGCGCGGCGGCGCGACGCCGGCGCTGCTGCAGTCGGCGCTGCGCGCCGCGGCGGCCTAGCGCGCCTCCAGCAACCGGCGCAGCCTGGCCGGGCCGCGCCCGTCCGGCGGTCCCAGCAGCGCATAGACGGCGCCGCAGGCCACCCAGGGGGCCGCGGGCCGCAGTCCCAGCAATTCGCGCGCATTGCTGAACGGCCAGTCGGCCGCGTGCCGGCAAAGCCTCGCGCGCACCGGCGCGTTCAGCACATGCCTCAGCACCTCGACCAGGTAGATGTCGCGCTGCACCGGCGTGGACAGGCAGCGGCCCTGCCGCAGGCGCTGGCCCAGCAGCTCGTGCACGGCCTGCGTAAGCACCGCTGCCGGGCCGGCCAGCACCAGCTGCAGGCCATTGTCGGTCAGCGACCAGGCGAGGCAGTCGAGGCCATGTCTCAGGCAGCAACCGGCAAGCCGGCCCGCGGCCGCCTCGCGCTGCAACCGGTCGGGGAATAACGGCCGCCGGCCGCGGCCCTGCAGCGCGACATGACGCAGGACCGATGCTGCCGGGAACGGGGCGGGGCTCGCCATGGCTGCAGCTTGCCGGCGGCAGCGGCGCCCGGTGCGCGGCCTATCTGGCCGGCATGGCCGCAAATGAGATGCAGCCCTATAATCGGCGCACCTCACCGCCCGGCTGCAGGACCGACGATGGGCAAGGACAAGGAGTTGCTCATTCTGTTTGCCGACGTGGTCGGCAGCACGCGGCTGTTCGAGGTGCTGGGCGACACGGTGGCGCGCGACAAGGTCGCGGTCTGTGTCGACATCATGCGCCGCTCGGCCGAGGGGCACTCCGGCACCGTCGTCAAGACCATGGGTGACGAGATCCTCGCGACCTTCGAGGACTGCGACGCGGCGATGGACGCCGCCGTGCAGATGCAGGCTGCGATCTCGGTGCACCCGGACCTCGAGGTCGACGGCCAGCGCACGGCCATCCGGATCGGCTGCCACTTCGGGCCGGTCGTCGTGGAGACCCGCGACGTGTTCGGCGCCGCGGTGCACACCGCGAACCGGATGACCAGCCAGGCCAAGGCCGGGCAGATCATCATCACTGACGCGATCCACGCGCGGCTGTCGGACGAGTGGCGCGCCGTGGCGCGGCAGGTGGACGTCGCAGTGCCGCGCGGCCAGCACGGCGAGGTCGTGATGTTCGAGGTGCTGTGGCAGCACGGCGACGCGACCAGCATGGTCCCGGCGATCGCGTCCATCACCGAGCACCACCGCCCGTTCCGGATCCGGCTGCGCTACCTCGGCACCGAGCTCGTGCTCGACGATCGCGAGCGACCGACGGCCTCGCTGGGCCGCGGCCAGGAGAACGACCTGGTCGTCAAGGGCAACCTGGTGTCGCGGCTGCACGCGCGCATCGAGGCAGGCAAGCACCGCTTCATGCTCGTGGACCAGAGCACCAACGGTTCCTTCGTGCAGGGCAAGGATGGCGATGACGCCTTCGTGCGCCGTGACGCGGTCGCGCTGAAAGGGCAGGGCGTCATCGGGCTGGGCCGGGTGCCGGAGCCCGATTCCTACCACACGATAGAGTTCGCCTGCGAAGAAGGCAGCTGAGCGCGGGCTCAGCCGCCCGACAGACGACCGACGACCTCCGCCAGCTCCGCGCGCAGTTCCGCCGGCGTGCGCCGACCGAAGCCGTCGAGGTACTTGCCGACCTCGTCCAGTTCCCTGCGCCAGTCTGCGTCGCGCACGGCGAGCAGCTCCTCCATCGCGCCCGGCGCGAGGTCCAGGCCCTCGAGGTCCAGCGCGTCCTTCGCGGGCACGTGGCCGATCGGCGTCTCGACCGCCGCGCCCCGGCCCTCGCAGCGCTCGAGGATCCAGCGCAGCACGCGCAGGTTCTCGCCGAAGCCGGGCCACAGGAAGCGGCCATCGGCGTCGCGCCGGAACCAGTTGACGTGGAAGATTTCCGGCAGCTGCGGCACGCGCTGGGACATGGACAGCCAGTGCGCCCAGTACTCGCCAAAGTTGTAGCCGGCGAAGGGCTTCATCGCCATCGGGTCGCGCCGGACGACGCCGACGCTACCGGCGGCGGCGGCGGTCGTCTCCGAGGCCATCGCGGCGCCGACCAGAACGCCATGTGCCCAGCTGCGCGCCTGGAACACCAGCGGCGCCAGCGAGCGGCGCCGGCCGCCGAAGACGATCGCCGAGACCGGCACGCCGGTCGGCGCATCGGCCATCGGCGAATAGCAGGGGTTCTGCCTGGCAGAGACCGTGAAGCGCGAGTTCGGGTGCGCGGCCGGGCCGTTCTTCGGGTCCCAGGGGCGCCCTTGCCAGTCGGTCGCCGGCTCGCCGTCGTCGAGCCCTTCCCACCAGGGCTCGTTGTCGGCGGTCACCGCGACGTTGGTGAAGATCGTGTCGCGCCGGATCATGTCCCAGGCGTGACGGTTGGTCTGCCGGTTGGTGCCCGGCACGACGCCGAAATAACCGGCCTCGGGGTTGATGGCCCACAGCCGCCCGTCGGGACCGGGGTGCAGCCAGGCGATGTCGTCGCCGACGGTCCAGATCTTCCAGCCGGGCATGCTGTCCGGCGGGATCAGCATCGCGAGGTTGGTCTTGCCGCAGGCCGACGGGAACGCGCAGGCCAGGTAGCGGACCTCTCCCTCGGGGCTCTCGACGCCGACCAGCAGCATGTGCTCGGCCAGCCAGCCCTCGTCGCGGGCCTGCCAGCTCGCGATCCGGAGCGCATGGCACTTCTTGCCGAGCAGCGCGTTGCCGCCGTAGCCGGAGCCGTAGCTCTGGATCTCGAGCGTCTCCGGGAAGTGCATGATGAAGCGCCGCTCGGGGTCGAGCTCGCCGGTCGAATGCAGGCCGCGCACGAAGTGCCCTTCGCGGGCGATGCGCGCCAGCGCCTCGTCGCCCATCCGCGTCATCAGCCGCATGTTGGCCGCGACGTAGGCGCTGTCGGTGATCTCGACGCCACAGCGCGCGTAGGGCGAGTCCAGCGGCCCCATGCAGTAAGGCACGACGTACATCGTGCGCCCGCGCATGCAGCCGTCGAACAGCGCGTCCATCTTGCGCCGCGCCTCGGCGGGCGCCATCCAGTGGTTGTTCGGGCCCGCATCCTCCTTCGACTCGGTGCAGACGAAGGTCAGGTGCTCGACGCGGGCGACGTCGCTCGGGTCGGAGCGGTGCAGGTAGCAGCCCGGGTGCGTCTGCTGGTTCAGCTCCAGCAGGTCGCCGCCGGCGAGCATGCCGTCCAGCAGCGCGCGGTATTCCTCGTCGCTGCCGTCGCACCAGTGCACGGCGTCCGGCCGGGTGCGGGCGGCCACCTGCTGGACCCAGCGGG